>NZ_AUTP01000355.1:0-3687 GCF_000498075.1 Pseudoalteromonas sp. TAB23 | reverse complement strand
GGCCACGTTGACCACGGTAAAACTACACTAACTGCAGCAATCACTAACGTACTTGCAAAAGTATACGGCGGTGTTGCTAAAGATTTCGCATCAATCGACAACGCTCCTGAAGAGCGCGAACGTGGTATCACTATTTCAACGTCTCACGTTGAATACGATACTCCTTCACGTCACTACGCACACGTAGATTGTCCTGGTCACGCCGATTATGTTAAAAACATGATCACTGGTGCTGCTCAAATGGACGGCGCGATCTTAGTAGTTGCTGCGACTGATGGCCCTATGCCACAAACGCGTGAGCACATCCTTCTTTCTCGTCAAGTTGGCGTTCCTTACATCATCGTGTTCATGAACAAATGTGACATGGTAGATGACGAAGAGCTACTTGAACTAGTAGAAATGGAAGTTCGTGAACTTCTTTCAGAATACGATTTCCCAGGTGATGACTTACCTCTAATTGCTGGTTCTGCGCTTAAAGCGTTAGAAGGCGAGAAAGAGTGGGAAGATAAGATTGTTGAGCTTGCAAACGCACTTGATACTTACATCCCAGAGCCAGAGCGTGACATCGATAAGCCATTCATCATGCCTATCGAAGACGTTTTCTCAATCCAGGGTCGTGGTACTGTTGTAACTGGTCGTGTTGAAGCTGGTATCATTCGCATCAATGACGAAGTAGAAATTGTTGGTATCAATGATACAACTCGTTCTACTTGTACTGGTGTTGAAATGTTCCGTAAGCTTCTAGACGAAGGTCGTGCTGGCGAAAACATCGGCGCACTTCTACGTGGTACTAAGCGTGAAGATGTTGAACGTGGTCAAGTACTAGCTAAGCCTGGTTCAATCAACCCACATACTACATTCACTTCAGAAGTATACGTACTTTCGAAAGATGAAGGTGGTCGTCATACTCCATTCTTCAAAGGTTACCGTCCACAGTTCTACTTCCGTACAACTGACGTAACAGGTGACGTACAGTTACCAGATGGCGTAGAAATGGTAATGCCTGGTGATAACATCAAGATGACAGTAACTCTAATCGCACCAATCGCGATGGATGAAGGTCTTCGTTTTGCTATCCGTGAAGGTGGTCGTACTGTAGGTGCTGGTGTTGTAGCAACTATCGTAGCGTAATAATTAACGTTAAAGTTAATTGTTAGAAAAAGGTCACTCAGGTGGCCTTTTTTAATGCCTGAAGAAAAGTGTCATATGAAGGTGGCGCTCTTACCTTAGGCGTAGGTGCTTTGTAGCAACGTTCAAAGCGTAATAATTAACGTTAAAGTTAATTGTTAGAAAAAGGTCACTCAGGTGGCCTTTTTTAATGCCTGAAGAAAAGTGATTTGCTCCTAGGTATAGCTTTATTGCCGTAGCTTAGGTTGAGTTTTACGAAACCCGAGGAAAAAGGTTGCTGAAAATAACTGAGCTCTTAGATATAAAAAAAGCACGGCTAGGCCGTGCTTATATTGAGTTAGCTCTTGGTCTTTTAGCCAATTACTAATATATGATAAAAGCTTTAATGCTTTTTCGCATACTCTTCAGCTTGTTTTAAAACTCTTAATAAATTACCGCTAAGAATCTTTTTAATATCTTTGTTGCTGTAATCTCTGTCCATTAAACCTTGAACAAGATTAGGGTAGCTAGATACATCTTTTAAACCGATAGGTAATGAATCGCCAACTCCATCATAATCAGAGCCAATACCTACATAATCAATACCAATTAGCTCAACTACGTGATCAATATGGTCAAGCACCTGCTCAAGACTTGCAAATGGATACGGGTTTTTAGCACGGTACGCAGCATCAAAATCTTTGCTTAATTTAGTGCCGTCTTTTTTAACGGACTCTTTTGTGTTTTTTAACTGCTTGCCCCAACTGCCTGCTTTAGCGGTAACAAAGCTTGAGCCAAAGTTAATTTGAATAACGCCGCCATTTTCTTTAAGTGCCAATAGCATATCGTCATTCATATTACGCTCAAAGCCAGGCGTGTATTTACGAAGTGATGAATGTGAGGCAATTACGGGTGTTTTAGATAGATCCATAACCTGATAAAACGCATCATCAGAAATATGCGATACATCGATTAGCATACCAATATTATTCATTTCAGTGACAAGATCTTTACCAAATGGGCTTAAGCCTTTCCATTTACGGCGTATATCGTAAGACGAATCCGAAATATGGTTGCTTTGCGAGTGCGCTAGCGTGATGTAGCGAATACCACGGTCGTAAAAGTGCTGAAGGTTTTTCATATCCCCTTCAATAGGAGAGCCGTTTTCCATACCCATCGCTATAGACAGCTTGCCTTGTTTAAATTGCTCTTCTATATCAGTACTTGAGCTAGCAATAGCAAACTTATCGGGTGCGCGCTGGGCTATGGCTTCCATACTATCAATCATTTGATTGGCTAGCTGGTAGCTTTTTCCTTTACCTTCAAATTCCAAATGCGCAGGAATATAAATTGACATAAACGGTGCGTTTAAACCGCCTTTTACAGCGCGAGGGTAGTCAAAATCGCCATCAGTTGTCGCTTTAGTTACATCAACCCAGCTTTCGTGAATTCGATAAGGTACGTCGATATGGGTATCAATTAAAATGGTGTCTTTAGCGAGTTTAATTGCCTTGTCAGATGCTATTATTGTTTGTTCTGCTTGGGCTTGGCTAGTTAAAGCTAGTGATATGGCTACCACTAGAGTGCTGAGTTTTATCATGTTTTGGCTCTTTGGGTAAAAAGCCATTGTGTACGTTCAATTCAAAAGTTACAAGTACTACACCTTAATCAAACGCCTCTGCTTGATGCTCTTCACTTTGCAGCGCTTTAAATTCGCCCTTAGAAATAATAGTAACTGACTCATGTAATTCAGAGAAAAACACCATAGCTTCGCCATTTTTAAGCTGTAGCTTAACTTGGTTAACTTTAGATTCGATGCTTGCTTCTACTTCGCCATAATCGGTGCCTTCGCGCAGTACATAGCTTTCTATTAGGTTGTATAGTGTATCTTTATCGAGTTGTTCAAAAGGGATAATCATAATTGCTCTTTGTTTGCGTTGCCTAAAACATGTTGCCCAAAATAGCATGGCACGGCTTTCTCTAACCAAAATATAGGCTTAAACGGATTTTTACCGCTAATAAAACCAACGTGTCCGCCTTTGTCAGAGATGCGCAGCGTAACATGCTCACTTACGTCTTGCCTACTTGGTACGGCCTTAATTGAGAGCATAGGGTCGTCTTTGGCATGAATAATAAGTGTAGGTATAGCGATATCTTTTAAGTACGGCATTGCACTGGCTTTGCGATAGTAATCATGTGCGTTTTCAAAACCATGCAGAGGGGCTGTTAACTGATTATCAAACTCTAATAAATCGTCAATTTTCATTAACTGTTTTGGTGTTAGTGAAATTTGCTGCTTAATTTGTGGCAGCTTTCGCTGCATTGATTTTTTCATGCGATCGAGCAGATATTTTTGGTAAATTTTACCTAAGCTTTTACGAATAACATCGCTTGATGACGACAAATCATAAGGAGCAGATACCACCGCTGCAGCACTTAGTGGGCATGCTTGTGATTGTTCACCTAAGTATTTGGCCAGTACGTTACCGCCTAACGAAAAACCTACAGCGACCATAGTGCGCTCAGGAAACTGCAGCTTTAAGTGATTTATAAAAAAGGCTAAATCGGCGGTGTCACCGC
>NZ_AUTP01000354.1:0-15608 GCF_000498075.1 Pseudoalteromonas sp. TAB23 | reverse complement strand
CTTGCGCATCTTTACTTAGCAAGTTTACGTAAATTGGGTATTTAGGCATTAGTTCAGCAATGAAAACCTTTTGGCCAATACCTGTTAGGTAATCGGCTGTTGGAAAATCCATTGAGAAAAAGTGCTCTTCAAGCCACTGCCAAAAAGGGCTACTGCCGTTTTCGTCAGACACACCGCGCATTTCTGCAATCACTGTTTGCGCAAAACGCTCTTGATGCTGTTTTATAAACATAAAGCGCGCTTTTGAAAGTAGCTTACCGTTACAATTTTTACGATAGCCATCTTTTAAAAACAATGTGCAAAGCTCTGTAGCACCTGTGTAGTCGTTACATAGCGTTAGAATATCAACCGCTTTGTATACGTCTAATGTGCGCGAAGAGTGAATCACTTTACTTAAGTGATAATGATAAAATGCATCATCAAGCCCTACCGCAGCTTCAATTGCAGATGTTCCTACAACGTCACCGGTTTCGCTATCTTCAAGAACAAACAGGTAGCCTTCGTCACCAGGTTGTGACGTTTGTTTAGCAAAAGAGCTTACTGAATGGTCGATCTTTTTTTGCAATAGTTCTTCGTTTAATGGCAAAGACGTAAAACCATGCCCTGATTCGTGGGCAATTTTCAGTAATGCTGAATAATCATTTTGCTGGATTGGGCGAAGGATCATCATGAGTCCGCTTGCTCCCTTATAAATAACGGTAAATAGGAATTGCAGGGCAAGCAGTGCTTGCCCTTAATTGGTTGGCTTAAGTCGCTTATGCGTTTACTACGCTTGCTACTGCTTTTTCAAAGCGTGCCATACCTTCGCGAATGTCCGCTTCAGGAATTACTAAAGATGGAGTGAAACGTATTACGTCTGCACCAGCAACTAATGACATAAGGCCTTGCTCAGTCCCTGCCACTAAAAACTCTTTTGCACGACCTTTATATTGCTCGTTCACTACTGCACCAATTAATAAACCTTGGCCACGGATTTCGCTAAATACGTTGTATTTGTCGTTAACCGCAGTAAGTAGTTCATTAAATAATGCTGCTTTAGCTTTTACGCCAGCAAGTACTTCTGGGGTATTTACTGTATCAAATGCAGCTTCTGCAACAGCACACGCAAGCGGGTTGCCGCCATAAGTAGAACCATGAGTACCTACTTTAAGATGCTGTGCAATTTCAGTTGTTGTGATCATAGCGCCAATAGGGAAACCGCCGCCAAGTGCTTTAGCTGAAGTTAAAATATCAGGTACTATGTTTAAGCCTTGGTATGCGTATAAATCGCCAGTACGGCCAACACCTGTTTGAACTTCATCAAAAATAAGCAGTGCGCTATGTTTAGTACATAAATCGCGAACGCCTTGAGCAAACTCGTCAGTTGGTGAAACAATACCGCCTTCACCTTGTAGAGGTTCCATCATTACGGCACATGTTTTATCGCTGATAAGCGCTTCAAAAGCAGCTAGGTCGTTGTAATCACAATGTACAATGTCGCCAGGCTTAGGACCAAAACCATCTGAATATGCAGCTTGGCCACCAACAGTTACGGTAAAGAATGTACGACCGTGGAAACCTTTGTTGAACGCGATGATTTGTGATTTTTCTGCGCCAAACTTATCAAGTGCAAAACGACGCGCTAACTTAAGCGCTGCTTCGTTTGCTTCTGCGCCTGAGTTGGCAAAATAAACTTTTTCAGCAAATGTAGCATCAACCATTTTTTTAGCTAGGCGAAGTGCCGGCTCATTGGTCATTACATTTGATAGATGCCAGATTTTTTCGCCTTGCTCTTTTAATGCGCCTACTAATGCAGGGTGGCAATGGCCAAGACAGTTAACTGCAATACCACCAGCAAAGTCGATAAACTCTCGACCTTCTTGATCCCATACGCGAGAACCTTCGCCTCGAACAGGAATTACGCTTGAAGGTGCGTAGTTAGGAACCATTACGTGATCAAATAATTCGCGATTGACTGTCATTTTATTTCCTCTTAATTGTGAGCAACACAAAACATCAAAATAGGTGTTTGGTTAATATTTGTAACCAACTTTATAGGCAAGATCAGTAACCTGATAATTGCGCAAAATTGCTTTGTGGTTCAATTTTCAGACGCACATTATTTCAGAATTACTTATATCTGTCTCGTTAAAAACTTTCATGTATCCCTTGAAAATAAAGGGCTAAAGATATTATTTCATAGATAGTGAATAACTATTTGCATAGCCATTCATACTTGGTTTTAGACAACTAACCGCATGAGCGCAGAGGCAAGCACGCTTTAATCGGCAAATATGCAATATAACAATAGAGTGAGAATGAATGGTTAGTCGCAAAAAAATTAACAAAAAATTCAGATTTTTAGTCAATTTGAATAGCTAAATTGGTAAAATTACTCGATTGGAGGGTTTTTAGTTCCGTTTTAGTGAACTTAAAGTACGAAAACCAGCTTAGAGTTTCATCAGGCTCAATAAGTTGATGCTCTTTTAAATTAAGATATTGAGAGTAGCACCGTGCCTTTAGCATTACTTCTGTTAATGGCAGTAATGTATCGCCTTTATCTACCCCATTTACTAGCTGCTGCATTACACCTTTAAACGGTAAATATTTAAAAGCCATTTTGTCTATTACTTTGGCGCTTACTTCTATCGACTTATTGCTAAGTAGAGTGGTTAAAAATAGCGGGTCGGGCTGTAGCTCTAATAATGCGGTGTGTAAATCTTTTTGGTTTTCATTTCGGGCTAACTGCACTTTGCGTTGCCATACTTTCTCAAACGTTTTTAAGTACAAGCGCACTAATGCAATTCGTCCTACATCTAAAAGCATTCCAAGGGTAAATGCATGTACGTCATTCACATTATTAATTTGTGCAATTTTTTGCGCTGCAATCGCGTTTGCCATCGCGCTGTCGCGTAGCCGGCGTTTTAATAATGAAAATGGTTCGGTGCTATGTGGCATCCAATGACGGGCAGCAAATGTAGGAATCACTAGCTGTAAGTTATCAAGGCCAATATAACGAAGGGCAAGCGATGGTTTATCTACTTTCACAGACGTGTTTTTACTACGCTGATTACGATAGTAAGGTAAATTAACAAGCGTTACTAATTCTCTACCCAACCAGCCTATATCATTTACCAATGGTTCTAAGCGCCCTACTGATGCCGACTTTACAGCTAATATATCGAGTATATTGGCAATGCCATCTTCAATGCCTATAGTACTGTGAATTACACCATCTATATCTTCGAGCTGCTTATATATAGCTGTTTCAATTGTTTTGTGTAGTTGCTCACTCGCTTGAGCGCGGTACTTATGATGTGCAGTACTGCTTTGCTGGCGTTTATTCTGTGCGGCCACTTCAACCTGAAGCAAAGTGCGTTGCTTCATGGGTTCGCCGTAATCTATATCTAATGTATGGATGAAACCAATTTGCTGATGCGCAAAGCTGTGCCCAAGCAATAAGTCATGAGCCCGTTGGCTTAGTATTTTGGCAGTACGCTGCTGGGCTACAAGTTCAGTCATGACATCCTTTAATAAAGTATTAAATGCTCTGTGTATTATAACATTAGAAGCGAGTTAAAAAGTTATCAAGCAGTTCTAAGCCTTGATCAGTTAGAATAGCTTCGGGGTGAAACTGCACACCTTCGATTGCTAGTTCTTTATGAAGTAACCCCATAATTTCGTCAAACTCGCCTTGCTCAGTCTGACTCCATGCGGTTACTTCAAGTTCTTTAGGTAGAGTTTGCTCTTTAACCACTAAAGAATGATAACGACATACTGTTAACGGGTTAGCTAAGCCTTTAAACACCCCTTTATTAGTGTGAACTATGGGTGATGTTTTACCGTGCATTACTTTTTTAGCACGTATTACATTTCCCCCTAAAGCTTGCGCGATAGTTTGATGCCCCAAGCAAATCCCTAAAATAGGATATTGCCCTTTTAGTTGCTCAACAACATTTAACGAAATACCCGCTTCGTTAGGCGTGCATGGCCCCGGCGATAACACGATGTGTTTCGGGTTCAACTGCTTTATTTGTGCAATGCTTAGCTCGTCATTACGTTTCACTAAAACGTCTTGATCTAAACGCTGAAAATATTGCACTAAGTTGTAAGTAAACGAATCGTAGTTATCGATCATTAACAGCATTACACAACAAACCTTATAAATTATTGACCACTTACTTCACACAAGTGGTACTAAGCGCTGCATTCTACCACTATTAATTAACCAACATAAATTAGCAAAAAGCGTTAAAAATTAACTCTTTTAGCTAAAATGCATAAAAGCCTTTAGCGGGTATTGGTTTACTTAACCTGAACTCTGGTTAAGAGATTTATTAACGTATTGAATCACGGTGATATTTAAATTTATTTTCTCTAGCCAGAGATTCCTTGCAGCTTGAGCAATAATATCGAACCCTAAGCTTTTTACGAGTAGTTAATACTCCTATTTAGGCTGTATACCCCAACAATAAATTATTGACCTCTAAAGTACATGCGTTTATTGATCGCTCTATTAAATACTTTAGTGAAATACCTTACTGAGCAAAATAAACAGATTGTTTGCGCTACATCAAATTAGCGGCTCAATGGTTGAATTATATCTATGTAAGCCCCAGTGTATTATATGAAAGGCAGTAATTCACTTATACAACTCACTTACTTGTGAGCTCATTTATATCCTATTAAGGAGCGAATATGTTAGGCGAAGACCACTCATTAACTAATGACTTTCCAGAGTACTTAAAGACCATTGCCGAGTTAAATGAAAGCGATACTGAATTTGCAAAAAAAGCAGATAAGTACGACAAGCTAGATAAAGAAATTAGAGTGTTAGAGCTCAAAGATGCCCCCATAAGCGACGAGCAAATGCATCAGCTAAAACACGAACGTACGGAATTAAAAGATTGGCTATACGAGCGCTTGCAGCAAGAGCAGTAATGCCACTAAAAAAAGAGCTCACTGATGAGGTGAGCTCTTTAGATCAACAATGGCTATTTTCTCTAAAACTTTACAAAGCCACCCACAGGTTTCATAAATACACTGCTTGGGTTAATAACATCTTTGCGTTCCTAGCCAGTGCTATCGGTAGCACCGGTAAGTAAAACTGTTTTATTTATGTTGCTCTCTCCTAACTTTGTTTTCGCTATATTAGCAGCCTCCCTACCGCTGATAATTAGGTCAATAATCGAATCAGTTTATCTAATCAATTGATAAAGCTAAGTCTATGTTAGTCAATATAAAAGCATTCCTTTAAAAGGCAGGTAAGTGTTTAAGCTGAATGTTTTTTATGCTTTTATTTGAATTACCCAGCAATCATAACTATTGTTTTTAAACCCCCTTAATAGTAGTATTTATCATATAAATACACTTTTCGAGAAATAACATGAAAGTTTTAGTTACTGGCGGCATGGGTTACATAGGTAGCCACACATGTATTGCATTGCATGAAGCAGGTATTACGCCTGTTATTTATGATAACTTATCTAATGCAAGTGCGCGGGTACTTGACCAACTCGAAAAGATTACTGGTACTCGGTTTGAGTTTATATTGGGTGACATTCAAGACGAGCAACAATTTAAGCTCGCTCTAAAACATACTAAAGCCGAAGCTGTTTTTCACTTTGCGGCTTTAAAAGCCGTTGGCGAATCAACTGAGCAACCACTGCGTTATTATCAAAATAATGTGTCGGGCACATTAAGCATGCTACAAAACATGCAAGATGAAGGCGTTAACCATATTATATTTAGCTCATCGGCTACTGTGTACGGTGAGCCAGACTACCTCCCTATTGACGAAAAGCATCCTATACGCGCAACTAACCCTTATGGTTGGACTAAAGTTATGGTTGAACAAGCCATGCAAGATGTATGTAATGCCAACAGCAAATTTATGGGCATAGCGCTTCGTTACTTTAACCCAGTAGGTGCACACCCAAGTGGTTTATTAGGTGAAAGCCCTAATGGTATTCCTAATAACTTAATGCCCTTTATTGCTCAAACTGCAGTAGGCAAACGCGACGTGGTTAATATTTTTGGTGACGACTACGACACTGAAGATGGCACAGGCGTGCGCGACTATATTCATGTTTTAGATTTAGCTAAAGGTCATGTTGCGGCATTTATGCAGCATAAAACAGATACCGCCTTTCATGCTTACAACTTAGGCACAGGGCAAGGTTATTCTGTGCTTGATATGATCAACGCATTTAGCGCATCAGCCAATAAAGATATTCCTTATCAAATTGCACCGCGCCGAGCAGGTGATATTGCCTGTAACTACGCCGATGCCACAAAAGCGCAAAACACACTTAACTGGCACGCAGAACTAACACTTAGCGACATGACAAACGACACATGGCGCTGGCAAACTAATTACCCAAGTGGGTTGGAGAGTTAATATGGCTTTATTAGAAAGTACTCACAGACGTAAAAATCCGCTAACGGGTCGTTGGGTATTAGTGTCACCACATCGTAATAACCGCCCATGGTTAGGCGCAACAGAAGCCGTTAATGAAAACGTATTACCAAGACACGATGAAAGCTGCCCACTTTGCCCAAGCAATACCCGTGCAAATGGCGACAGCAATCCAGATTACAAATACACACACGTATTTAGAAATGACTTTGGCGCATTAACACCTAATGCCAGCGAGCAATTACAAAGCTTAGAGTCAGACAGCGATTTATTTATTGCCGACGAAGCCAGTGGCGAATGCCGCGTAATTTGTTTTTCTCCAGAGCATAATAAAACACTACCAGAGCTTAGCCAAAACGCATTGCACGAAGTAGTAAAAACCTGGAAACAAAATTACACAGAGCTTGCACAGCAGTACGAATGCGTACAAGTTTTCGAAAATAAAGGCGAGATCATGGGTTGTTCGCAACCTCATCCTCACGGCCAAGTATGGGCTCACTCGCATTTATCAACCGAAATAGAAGCCGAAGATAACCAGCAGCTTGCCTATTATAAAAAGCATGGCACAGCCATGCTTGACGATTACGCGCAAAAAGAGCAAGCAGATAAAACTCGTGTTGTATTTGAAAACGAACATTGGCTTGTTGTTGTGCCATTTTGGGCTGCATGGCCGTTTGAAACAATGCTAGTAACTAAAGATAATATTCAAAACTTTAGCCAGCTAAACGATGCGCAAACCAACTCTTTGGCTCAGGCACTTAAAGTATTAACCACTAAGTACGACAACGTATTTAATTGCAGCTTCCCATACTCAATGGGATGGCACAATGCACCCGCTAATAGAGGCTCTGATGAGCAACATTGGCGTTTGCATGCACACTTTTATCCGCCGCTACTTCGCTCTGCTACTGTTAAAAAACACATGGTAGGCTACGAAATGCTAGGCGAAAGCCAACGCGATTTAAGCGCAGAAACCGCTGCTTCTATTTTAAAAGCAGCCAGTACAACACACTATAAAGATACAGCAGGACACACAGATGAAGCTTAACGAATTCCAACAACAATTTTTGTCACTGTATGGCGCGCCTGCTCAAGGTATTGCAGCAGCACCGGGGCGTGTAAACCTCATTGGCGAATTTACCGACTACAACGACGGTTTTGTTTTACCGTGTTCGTTAGAGTTTCGTACCCAAGTAATGTTTAAAGAGCGCGACGACAATATTATTACTGTGCATTCTTTAAATTACCCAGGCGAGCAAGACAGCTTTAGTGTTGATGAAGAAATCACTGAAGGCCAGTCGCAATGGGGTAACTACATTCGTGCTGTGACTTATGTTCTTAAAAGAGCGGGCTACACACTGCGTGGCGCCGATCTACTAATTGACAGTAACTTACCGCAAGGTAGTGGCTTGTCATCATCGGCAGCACTAGAAGTTGCAGTTGGCGGTATGTTTAACCATGTTGCACAGCTTGGTTTACCGCCAGAGCAAATTGCGCTATTTGGCCAAGAAGCCGAAAATGACTTTATGCATTGCCAATGCGGCATTATGGATCAGCTTATTTCAGCTAAAGGCGAAAATGGGCATGCACTATTAATCGACTGTGAAAACCTAGCAACCAAATCAGTTAAAGTTCCTGATGATTTAAATATTGTTATTGTTAACTCTAACTACCCGCGCAAGTTGGTTGATAGCGAATACAACCAGCGCCGTATTGACTGCGAACAAGCTGCTGTAAAAATGGGTGTAGAAACACTTCGCCAAGCAACCATGACTGGCTTGCAAGCAGTAAAAGCGACATTAAGCGAAAACGAATATAAACGTGCACACCACGTAATTAGCGAAAACGACCGTGTAATTGCAGCAACTACTGCATTGCAAACCAATGATATGGAGCAACTTCGCGAATTGATGGCTGCATCACACCAGTCACTTAAACACGACTTTGAAGTAACCGTACCTGCAACCGATGGCTTAGTTGAAATTTGTAAAGAAGCGATGGGCGATCGCGGCGCAGTACGTATGACAGGGGGTGGTTTTGGTGGCGCAATTGTATGTTTGTGTCGCGATGCTGAAGTACCTCTTATTAAAGCTGCGGTAGAAAAGCATTACTTTGAGCGCTTTAGCTTAAATGCTGATATTTACGTATGTTCAGCGGGTTCAGGATTACAAATTACGTCTTTTTAAATAAACCTAAGGAATAAGCATGGCAAAGGTTAATTGGGGAATTATTGGGTGTGGCAATATAGCTCACACCTTTGCTAAAAGCATTGCGCATTGCAGTGATGCACAGCTTATTGGCGCTGCATCAACGAATATGCAGCGCGCTAAAGAATTTGCCACACCGTACAATATTCAAGGCTATGAGAGCTATCAAGCACTTATTCAATGCCCAAACATTGACGCTATTTATATTGCCAATACGCACGATCAACACTTTAAAACGATAGCCGAATGCTTAACACACAATAAGCACGTGCTAAGCGAAAAACCAATTACCGTTAATGCTGAGCAGTTACAAAGCCTCACTAAGCTTGCCAAGCAACAAAACTGCTTTTTAATGGAAGGTGTTTGGATGCGGTTTTTACCAGCTATAGTAAAATTACAACAGCTCCTAAGTGAAGGTGTTATTGGTAATGTGCACAGTGTTAATGCCAACTTTAGTTTACCTGGCAGCTTTGCCGACACTCACCGATTAATGAACCCTGTAACAGCGGGTGGCGCCCTGCTCGATTTAGGTATTTACCCTATTTCGATTGCTGATGTGGTATTTAATAAAACCCCTGAACACATCAAATCCTTTGTACATAAAAGCACAACCGGCGTTGATGAGCGAAGCACTGCTATAGTTGATTACGGTAACGGGCAATTTGCATCTCTTGCCAGCGCACTGCAGCAAAATGGCCCAACAGAAGCATGTATTAATGGTGAGCTTGGCTATATTAGAATACCTCAGTTTGTAGGTGCAAAAACGCTAGAGCTACACATAAACGACCAAGACCCTCAGTACTTTGAATACGACTTTAGCGACGATGAAAACTTTAAGTTTGAAATTGCACATGTCACGCAGTGTATATTACAAAAACAAACCCAAAGCAGCGTATTACCACTGGGTACTAGCTTACGAGTTATGAACATAATGGATACCTTACGAGCACAATGGCAGCTGCAATATAGCAATGCCGTCGAGTCGGCTGAACTGACTAATTAAAAAATAAAAATACACAACAAGGACACACAATGACACACACACTCAAGGCGCTTTCAAAAGCCATATTACTTGCTACGTGCAGTTTATCTGCCAGTGTAGCTGTTGCTGAATCTAATAAACCAGAACAGCTATACCCGCCAATCACTAGCGAAGTACTCCCAGAGCTTGCAGCTAAAGGTAGCTACAATGTAGGTGTGCAAACACTTGATTTAGTTAACCCTGCGCAATTTGACCCCGCTACACAAGGCCAAAAA
This sequence comes from Pseudoalteromonas sp. TAB23, assembly GCF_000498075.1. Lineage (NCBI taxonomy): Bacteria > Pseudomonadati > Pseudomonadota > Gammaproteobacteria > Alteromonadales > Pseudoalteromonadaceae > Pseudoalteromonas > Pseudoalteromonas sp. TAB23. The sequence continues at coordinate 5,747 of NZ_AUTP01000354.1, read as the reverse complement.
GATCGTCCTTTAAAAGTAGAAGTGTGGTATCCGGCTGTAAATACAGCAAAAGCGCCACTTACCAGCTACACCGATCAAACTCGCTCAGGTAAAGAGTTTACTCTGCAAGCCGATGCAATGCGTGATGTCGCCATTAATAATAAAGAGCACTACCCTGTGATAGTGCTTTCGCACGGTTATACCGGTTATCGTACAATTATGTACTACCTTGGCGAGCACTTAGCGTCGCACGGTTACATTGTGGTAGCGATTGATCATACTGACTCAACCAATGCTGATGTTGATTTTAAAAACGCGCCGTTCTCTGGCTTTTTTAGCACGCTTATAAATCGCTCACGCGATCAGCAGTTTGTTATTAATTACTTTAATGAGCAAAACAACTTTGCAAGCAAGCAGGTAGATAACAAAAGCGCAGGCGTAATTGGTTACTCAATGGGTGGCTATGGCGCTGTAAATACGATAGGTGGTTGTTACGCTTTTAATGAGCAAACTACGGCTATGTTTACAGGTATGAAAGACCCAGCTCAAATTAAACAAGTACAGCAATTACTAAACAGCTGCGCTGGTGGGCAATACAAAAACCCAAAAGTAGACCCACGTATAAAAGCGATGGTGGCCTTTGCGCCTTGGGGCGGACAGCACGCTATATTTGATGCCAAAGCGATGGGAAATATTAAAGTACCTTCGCTTTATGTCGCCGGTAACTTAGATGACATTTCTGGCTATGAAGGTATTAAAAACCTTTATAACCAAACAGGCAGCAAAGATAAGTACATGCTTACTTACAAAAATGCACGCCATAATATTGCACCACACCCAGCCCCTGCTATTGCACAAAGCAGCAGTGAGCTAGATATAGGCCATTACTACGAGCCTTCGTGGTCTATGCGCACAATTAACGAAACCAACAAGCATTTTGTACTTGCGATGATGGACTGTCATGTAAAAGGCATAACCACTCAATGTGAATACTTAGATTTACCACAAAACGGCGACCAAGCTGTTGTTGACGGTAAACCACTACCACAGTGGCGCGGGTTTGATAATCGCTTTTCTACCGGTATGGATTGGCAGCAAGCTAAACCACACGCTAAATAACTTACTCAACACGGCTATCTTTTTTATAGCCGTGTTCTCACTTAAAATCACCTCAAAGTAAAACGTGTTTTATTAAAGAGTTACCTGTTAAAAAAACACGCTTACTTTTTAATCAGGAATTTTAAGAAAAAATCATTGCCATTAGCCTCAGTTAAAGGCAATCTAGCTATATATAAGATAAATAATATTAATAATTATGTCCAAATACATACTCTCAATTGATCAAGGAACCACAAGCTCTCGGGCCATCTTGTTTACAAAAGATGCAGACGTTTTTGGTACAGCACAACAAGAATTTTCGCAGCATTTTCCACAAAATGGTTGGGTAGAACACGACCCTAACGATATTTGGCAAACAGTGCTTAGCACTAGTCGCGAAGTGTTAACTAAAAACGATGTAAAGCCTGAAGAAATTATTGCCATTGGTATCACCAACCAACGCGAAACCACTTTAGTGTGGAACAAAAAAACAGGCAAAACAATTTATAACGCTATTGTATGGCAAGACCGTCGCACAAGTGACTATTGCGAAAGCCTAACAACTGATGAGCTTTGCCAAACGATAAGCGAAAAAACAGGCTTATTGCTCGACCCTTATTTTTCGGCCACTAAAATTCGTTGGATTTTAGATAACGTTGAAGGCGCACGCGAACAAGCCCTTGCAGGTGAGCTCGCCTTCGGTACAGTTGACACTTACCTACTTTGGCAGCTAACAGGCGGCAAAGAGCACCGCACCGATGCAACCAATGCATCACGCACCATGTTATTTAATATTCACACCCAGCAGTGGGATCAAGAGCTCCTAGAGTTATTCGATATTCCAGAATCTATGCTGCCAGAAGTAATGGATTCAGCTGACGAGTTTGGCTCAACCAGTGCTGACATTTTTGGCGCGCCAATTCGTGTTTGTGGTATTGCAGGCGATCAGCAGGCCGCGCTTGTTGGCCACGCATGTTTTGAACAAGGCATGGCTAAAAGTACATATGGTACTGGCTGTTTTTTAATGCTTAACACTGGCGAAAAAGCACTGACCTCAGAAAACCGCTTATTGACCACTGTTGCTTATAGATTAAACGGCAAGCCAACTTACGCCATTGAAGGCAGTATATTTATGGCTGGCGCAACTATGCAGTGGATTGTTGAAGGCTTAAAGCTACTTAGCCATGCTGGCGAAAGTGAGTCGATGGTTAAAGATGTACCGCTCGATCATGGTGTATTTTTAGTGCCTTCGTTTACGGGTTTAGGTGCTCCTTATTGGGACCCTAATGCACGTGGCGCTATTTTAGGGCTAACACGCGATTCGGGTATTAGCACCATAGTTGCTGCAGCGCTGCAATCAGTTGGTTACCAGACCAAAGATTTACAAAAAGCGATGGAGCGTGATGGTCTTCGCCCAAGTGTGCTTCGTGTAGATGGCGGTATGGTAAAAAATAATTGGGTTATGACCTTCTTATCAAACATTTTAGGTGCAACAGTAGAGCGCCCAACTGTGACCGAAACGACCTCTTTAGGCGTAGCATATTTAGCTGGCTTACAAACAGGTGTGTACGAGTCGACTGAGCAGTTATCTAAAATGTGGACATGCGACCGTCGTTTTGAGCCAACCATGAGTGCCGACGAGCGTAACGATCTATACGCAAAATGGCAGCACTGCGTAGCTCAAGTATGCTTAACGAATAAAAATTGCCCATAGTAAATACTAAGTGGTTAAGGCCAATACTTTAACCACTTTGCTTTTTTAACTTAGCTAAATGCTAGATTTAAAATGCATGCTTTACTGCTTTAAATTGAAAATGGATTGGCGTCAAAATTAACGAATAAAAAACTGGGTTTTCTATTGTCAAATGAAAACAGCAGCTTTATGATGCTTATGTCTTATTTATATTACAAATAAAAAGGTTAGCTCGGTGGAATTAGCAGATAACGAATATGACTTACTAGTCATCGGTGGCGGTGTAAACGGCACTGGAATAGCAGCTGATGCAGCAGGCAGAGGATTAAAAGTACTCTTGTGCGAACAATCAGACCTTGCCTGTGCAACATCTTCAAATAGTTCTAAGCTGATCCACGGTGGTCTACGCTACCTTGAGCATTACGAATTTAGATTAGTAAAAGAAGCCCTAGCAGAGCGAGAAGTGCTACTTAAGAACGCACCCCATATTATGTGGCCACTTACTTTTAGATTGCCGCATCAAAAGCATTTACGCCCTGCATGGATGATTCGCATTGGTTTGTTTATGTATGACAACCTAGCGAAACGCGAAACACTAGCGGGTTCTCGAAGCATTAAATTTGGCGAAAATAGCGTTTTAGAACCCTCTATTACCAAAGGGTTTGAATACTCTGATGGCTGGGTTGACGATTCTCGCTTAGTCGTTTTAAACGCCCTTGCGGCGCAGGAAAAAGGCGCCGTTATTACCACACAAACTAAGTGTGTAAATGCTAAACGTGAGCACGGTAAATGGCAGATAACGCTTGAACAACAAAAGAGTAAAGCTAAATACAGCATTTCAGCTAAAGGTATTGTAAACGCTGCGGGCCCTTGGGTTGCTAAGCTATTTGATGAAGCCCTAACAGAAAAATCGCCACAAAATATTCGCCTTGTAAAAGGTAGCCACATTGTAGTGCCTCGCATTCACGATGAGAAACAAGCTTATATTTTACAAAATAAAGATCAGCGTATTGTGTTTGTTATTCCGTTTGAAGATGACTTCTCACTTATTGGCACAACCGATGTAGAACACAAAGGTGAAGCACAAGACGTTAAAATTAGCGATGAAGAAATTGATTACTTAATTGATATTACTAATACCTACTTTAAACAACCGATTAAACGCGAAGACATAGTACATACCTTTTCAGGTGTACGCCCATTACTTGATGACGAATCAGTTAATGCACAAGCCGTTACTCGCGATTATAAATTAGAGCTTTCGAGTGATGCTAAGCAAACACCTCTACTGAGTGTGTTTGGTGGAAAAATTACAACTTATCGCAAACTTGCCGAAGCTGCGGTTAATAAGCTTGAAGACTTTTACCCACAAATGAGCAAAGCGTGGACCAAGCATAGCTCGCTCCCTGGTGGTGATTTTAGCTCTGTAGAAGCACTTAAATCAGAGCTAAAAGCAAAATATGAATGGTTACCTGAAATAACACTTAAACGCTTTGTACGCACTTATGGTACTCGCGCTAAAAATATATTAGCTAATGCAACTGGGTTGAGTGATTTAGGCCAAGATTTTGGCCATGGTTTATTTGCAGCAGAAGTAGAATACTTGCTAAATGAAGAGTGGGCAGAAAACGCATACAATATTTTATGGCGCCGCAGCAAATTAGGACTACGTTTTAATGAGGCACAAGTTGCTGCGCTCAATGATTACATTGAGCATAACCAAGCAGCTAAAAGCGCTTAACTATTAAGTTATAATAGCTTCCTGTTAACCCCTTTATAATTTAATTTTTATAGAGGGGTTTATTTTTTTGACTCTAAATTAAACAAATAATTAAAACCGCTAAGCGTCGCTGTTTTAATATCAAACTCAACACACTTCACACCTATTTGGTTAAGCGCCGTAGTAAAACACTTATTCAGCTGCTTTGTGCCAATCACTACAACTTGTGTATCACTCAATAATTGCCACTCGCTTGCATGGCGAGCTGCTCGTACATCGCTGCCAATTAATACACCCGACAAATAAGCTTTGGCTTGTACTGGCGTTAACTCTTTTGAAAGCTGGCGTGTACGCACACTAAAAATACCATGAGCCAAGTTACCGCTATCACTACCTAAAGTTAGCTCACAGCCTTGCTCAAATGCTTTAAAATCAAACTCACCTTCTGCGCAGTCATTAGGAATTAAAACACTTTGATGACATAACAAATCGTATAACTCGCCGGTCATGGCTGTTTTAAAGCAAATGATTTCGCCGTTATTTATAAGCACCCATTTGGTATGTGTCCCAGGCAAACATAATAATATTTTACCTTGTTGATACTCTGGATTTTGTTTTAAAAACCCTAAAATTTGCAGCTCTTCGCCGCGCATTACATCAAATAAGCTATTTTGTAGCGTACACTTTGTGCCAGGTAACGCTTTAATTATATGCCCATCACAATCAAAGCTAACCGCTGCATTAAGTAACCCTTCGGGATTAATTGGGCATTCTAAATAAGGTGTTTCGTGCCAGCCAATACTTGAGGTAATTTGCCCAGCAATATATATAGGTAAACTGCCATATTCTTGCTGCCATACCGTAATGGTGTCGATTAGGGTTTGCTCAAAATTTTGATTCGCCTTAACAACACCAGGGCCATCACGTTGTGCTAATAATTTAAGTGTTGATTGCGCTTGTACTTCGCACAAATAAGCACGTAAATGGCTCGTGCCCCAGTCAACAGCAATAAAAAGAGATGAAGTAGCCAAGCTTTAAAGCCTCCCACCGTCGATTTTAATACTCTGCCCGGTGATCATACTGCTTTCATCGGCGGCTAAAAAGAGTGCCAAATTAGCAACATCTTCAGGGGTAACTAACTTTTTAAGCGCCATGGCTTCCATCCACTTAACTTGCTCTTCTTCGGTAAACCAGCTTGCTAGTTGACGGTCGGTGGCCACCCACCCGGGTAAAATAGCGTTAACGCGAATACCAAAC
>NZ_AUTP01000353.1:0-5022 GCF_000498075.1 Pseudoalteromonas sp. TAB23 | reverse complement strand
GAAATGGCTGCCGATGTTGCACGCGCTGAAAACAACTTTAAAATTGCCCAGTTTGAAGCGAAAGCAAAGCGCTGTATGCAGGCCGAGCAAAACGACGCCGATTATGACTTTCTTGTTTTAAAGAACCGCGACAAAACCATCATGGATGAAGTGATCATTCTATTCTTTTTGGGCTTGTTTGTTTGCCACTTTATACCGGCAATGCAGCCGTACATGCATAAGGGCTGGCAAGCAATGGGTTATGAAGGTGCGCCCTGGTACTTTGAATTTGTAATTGTAGGTATTGCCGTTTCAACCCTTGGGCTGATGCGATTGTTTAGAGCGTTTTGGGGGAGCAAGAACGGCAATAAAAAAAGCGCTAGTTAGGAGCTAGCGCTTTGGTGTTTAAACTTCTTCTAGTTTCAAATCAATTGTTAATCTGAATGTTGAGCCTTGCTGATTCCCTTTAGTAGATTTTGCTTTTGCACTATAGAGTCTAACCGCTTTATGTATGCTTGACTCAAAATTCTCTAGCTTTTCACCAAATATCTGCTTGCTTCTAAATTCACGAAATTCTTTTTCATCTTCTTCTGTTAACTCCAAATAAGTATCATCTATGATTAAATCAAAATTAACGTGAATCTCTTCATCTCTGGACCTAAAGTGATATTTCATAACCGATGTTCTTGTCGGCTCAGCGTGCTCACCTAAACCCAATTCATTTAAAACGTACTTAATAAAATCTAACATTGCTCAATCCTTTTCTAATGCATAGTAATAGGTATAACAAGGTAGCTTTTTTAATTAACCAAGTCTACTAGGCCAATCTAGCTCTTTAACCTCTTCAACCTTACCTGCAACAACTTCAAGACGCTTAAGTGCCCTTGTCAAATTGGGCCCAGGCACGCCATTAAGTGTTGCTGCATTTGTTTTGCCAATTCCACGAACTAGGTGATCGCTAAGCGCCGATTTTATATCTTCACTGGTGCTTTTACCAAACGACAAAAGCACATCTAATCGCTCTTGGCTTTGTGAGCCTTTATATAAATACTTCATAAATTATTTATCGCTTAAGTGATAATTAATTTATTATATTTCAATATTCAACAAATGCCCACCTATTTGATCCTTATGCTGTCACTTTGTGTCAAACATTGTCACATTTTTGTCATTACGATCCTTTTAAACTTCCTTTTAGATCCTTTGGTTATAAGGGCTAGCTAAAAATGGCTTGTCACTGGGGGTGTCAATTTAACGCATTTTTTGCACGAAAGCGGAAGGCGAGGAGGAGTGATTTTTTTAGCTTGTTGATTCTCAGGCAATAGTTAAATGGTTATTTGTAACGCAACCAACCACTGTATATAATGACAGTGTACTTTATTAACGATTGGTGAATATTATGGCGCGGGTTACTTGTCCAAATTGCGAAGCTAAAGCTACGATTACATCGCGTGAAACGCAAAGCGCGCACGTAGTAAATTTATATTGTTCGTGTACTAACACTCGTGAATGCGGGGCGACGTTTCGTATTACCCAATCGTTCGATCACTTCTTAAACCCGCCCGTTAAAAGCACCCAGCAATTGGCCGCATCGTTAATTAAAAATCTGTCTCGTGAACAACAATTAGAATTAGTTGGCCTTTAGTTTTTTACTTTATTGCACGCATTAAAAAGCCCGTATTAAACGGGCTTTTTTGTGGGTGGTGTTTTTATTTTTGGTTTAACAACTGAGTGATACACCCAGTTGCGACGTTTAACGTTTGGTTTCATTATGCTGCAGCCTTAATGTTTGTAATTTCTTTTAGATTGGCCTCAACTAGCGCTTGCGCTATTGGTGGGCATACTGCGTTACCGCAACGTGCAACTTGGTTTTTCTTGGTATTCTTTTTGCCTTTTGAGTCAAAGGCTATTTGGTAATTTTCAGGGAACCCCATTGCTGCAAATAGTTCATGGGGTTCAAGCATTCTCATGCCAATATCAGCAATTTGATATTTTTCACCGCTAATAGTAACTAGGCCGAATCTGTCTTTTGTTGTTACTGTATCGAGTGGTGTGTTTATTGATTGCGCTGTGCTGGTTCCGTAATACTTAATTAAGAATGCCTGTACTTCGCCAAAGTGATTGCCACCGGCTGATATTGTTTGCAATGGTTCATTAGTTTTATGGCCTACGTTATCGCCACGCATTTTTATAATATGACTAGTAACTAAAGCAAAGTGCCCACCCTTTACTTGTGCGCATATTGTTCTAAGTGGCTCGTCTGCTGGCATATTTCGCTGGTTGGATGCATTGGCGTGTTCAGTTATAAATGGTAATGCATGTTCGCTTGGCACTATAAATGGCTGCTCTGCATCTAATACATATCGCTCAATGCCTTTAGCTATGCGCTTCATTGTGTTTTCAGCTAATGGGCGAGTTCTATTGAATATGGATTTAGCCGGTATAGACCAATCAATAATATCAGCAGCGGTAAGGTATGGTTTTAATCCATCGCCATGTGTTGGGTTTGGCCAGTTAATACTTAGGCCATCTTTTCGGCCAACAAGGAAAAAACGCTTTCTGGTGGTTGGTGCACCAAAATCACAAGCAGTTAATATTTTATGCTCAATTTTATAGCCTAAGCCTTTTTCAAGTTTGTGATATGGGAAGTCATCGCCTAGCGCTTCTTTAATTTCAGGCCATGCGGGGTGATCTACATTTAAGCCGGTGGTCATGCATTTTATAAATGCATTAAACGTTTCACCTTTGCGCTCTTTGCAGGGTTTAAAAACACCTGGTGATACTTCTACAACAGGCCCCCATGTTAAAAACTCCTCAACATTTTCTAGCATAAATACACGCATTGGCACTAGCGCAGCCCAGCGAACTACAACCCATGCAAGCCCTCGAATTGTTTTATTTACAGGTGCCGCCCCTTTTGCGCGACTAAAATGCTTGCAATCTGGACTGAACCACGCCAAACCAACAGGCCTACCAGCGCAAGCTTCAATAGGATCAACATCCCACACAGATTCGCAATAGTGCTTTGTTTCCGGGTGATTAACTTTATGCATATCAATTGCAGCGGGATCATGATTAATCGCAATATCAACCTTACGATTTAAACCAAGCTCCATACCAGTTGATGCCCCGCCACCACCCGCAAAGTTATCAACAACTATTTCGTTTTTATTAAGCATGGCCATTACTCCCAATTAATAAGCTTGGACGCTTAAATTGTAATGCTGTGTTTTGTAATTGGTCTATTGTGACTCTGCGCCCATCGATGGCGACCACTTTTAGCTTTTTAACTGGGTGTTGCTCTTCAATTACTGTGTAACGAGGATTACGTTTAATGTTATTCATACAGCGTGAGCCATTTGTTAGCGACTCGCCAAAGGCATGGCCTAACATTCTTGCTGTATAAAATAATCCGGTTGAAAGCATTTTTTCTGCTGCTGAGTGAGTATTCATATTTTCTCCTACGCCATTAAGTCTAGTGCCCACCAATCATTACTACTGATTGCTGTGGCTTCGCCAGCTAGAACTAATCTAGCTAAATCTAAGTCGCCGATAATGTCGGCCGTGTGTTTATTAAATTGGGTATTTGATGGGGTGTTACGCCCGTCAAGCTCTGCATACATGTGCGCTAGGTCGTAAAGCTCGCGAGCGTATGCAAAATGTTTTTCGGTTGGGGTTGGCTTAATAGCTGACTTTGGTGTCTGCATGTTTAGTTGCTCAAAGCTGTGTAGCTCGCGCTCTTGCATGTAGTAAACACGGTTGCCGCTGATCACGTTGCCGCCTTGGTTTAGCTCTTTTATTTGCGCAGGGCTAAAGTCGCTAAGCTTGTTTTTACATTTAGCGGCGGTTTGCTCGTTAGTTGGGGCGTGTTTTTGCGCTTCGCTGTTGGCTATATAGTCAATAGCGTGTTGGCGATGCTCTTTTTGCTGCGCTGCTTCATCCAGTACCACTAAATGGCCGTCTTCAATTAAGTAAATATGGCCGTTATTTCTAACCCGCTTACCCGCTAACAGATCCTTTTTAACGTTAATGATCTCTTTTGAAGTAAAACCGATCATATTTAGCAATAATGCGTCTGTATGCCCTACTGAGTAAGGCGTACGATTATTCCCACTAGTCCAAGGTAGGTCAGCTGCGCTGACGTTGTTGGCATCCTGCCCACCAATAACGGCGGTGTTTTCTGCTGCTGCTGTGCCTATAACTTGCTTAGACCAGGTATGAACGCGAGTAACAAGCGTGCAAAGTCCAAAGGTGTCTTCAACGCCTTTTAGGGTTTTAGTAAATTCTGCGTACTGGTTGCCGTATTCGGTATGTTGGTATGCAGGTTTAAAGCGCGCATCGCGGCCAATACCAAAGCCACCCATTAGCGCAACAAAGGTTTTAAAGTCGCCCTTGTCGGCCGCTTGGCGTATTTGTTCTAGTTGCTCGTTGCCTTGCACTTCTTCACGCACTCGGCGCAACTCGCGCCAAATAGTAATAGATGGCGACTTTTGAAACTGAAATTGCCTAATGCCCCATGTGCTAGCCCATGCTTTAACCGGGTTGACTGCTTGGGTTAGCTTTTCGCCTGTTTCTGCGTCGTACTCGTTTGCCAGTGCAAAGCCATCAATGTTTTTGCTTACGTACTTAGCAACATAAGCCGCTGCGCCGCCTGTTTTTTTACCGTCTTTGCCAATTTGCGCAGGTAGCATTTTTATAGCGGTGTAGCGTGGGCTGCTCGGAAAATAGTTTTTAACCGGTGCACGGGTGTACACTTTTTTAGATTTATTTAAACCCCAAATACGGCGCGCTTTTGTATAACGTGCGCGTAATGCTTTGCGGTTTTTAAAGCGCTGAAAAAATACCTCACGGTCGTCGCGGGTAAAGTAGCGGCGTAATATGTGGTTAACTTTGTCGTAGTAACGGGTTGGCATCCATAAAAGCATGTGCCAGTGAGTGCAACCGTCTGCATGTGGTTCTGCTACGCGTATACCAAAGTATGGTATTTCTTCGCGGTCTAATTTTGCGCGGGCTTGTGAGTAAAGCTTATTTAAATATAGGCTT
>NZ_AUTP01000352.1:0-14404 GCF_000498075.1 Pseudoalteromonas sp. TAB23 | reverse complement strand
CTTAATGTAGCCGCTAATACACCAGAAGCTGCAAAATTAGCAATGGGCGCAACTATGTTCCATTGGGGTCTCCATCCTTGGGCTATTTACGCTGTTGTTGGTTTATCTCTTGCATTTTTTACGTATAACAAAGGTTTACCGCTTTCTATTCGTTCTATTTTTTATCCTATATTAGGTGATAGAGCATGGGGTTGGCCTGGTCATATCATTGATATCTTAGCTGTACTTGCTACGTTATTTGGCCTTGCAACATCTTTAGGTTTGGGTGCTCAACAAGCCTCTGCAGGTATTAACCATGTATTTGGTACAGAAGGTGGCATTGGCTCTCAAATTCTAGTTATTGCGGGTGTAACACTTTTAGCCATTGTTTCTGTGGTTCGTGGTATTGACGGTGGTGTGAAACTGCTAAGTAATGTAAACATGTTAATTGCTTTCTCATTATTATTGTTTGTTTGTTTAGTGGGCTTTGCTGTAGCAATGGGTAATGTACCGACTACCGTGATGGGCTATGTAGAAAACATTATTCCATTGAGTAATCCTCACGGCCGTGAAGACGAAACATGGATGCATGGCTGGACTGTATTTTACTGGGCTTGGTGGATTTCTTGGTCACCGTTCGTAGGTATGTTTATCGCGCGTGTATCACGTGGTCGTACAATTCGTGAGTTCTTAATTGCGGTATTACTCGTCCCTACTGCTGTTACCATTTTATGGATGTCTATATACGGCGGTATTGCTATTGATCAAGTAGTTAATGGTGTTGGTGCACTAGGCACTAATGGTTTAACTGATGTCCCTTTAGCTATGTTCCAGATGTTTGATGCATTACCTCTATCTAATATCTTATCATTTATTGCGATTATATTAGTGTTAGTATTTTTTATTACGTCATCTGACTCAGGCTCATTAGTCATTGATTCAATTACAGCTGGCGGTAAAATTGACGCACCGGTGCCACAACGTATATTTTGGGCAACGGTAGAGGGCGCAATTGCAGCGGCCTTACTTTGGATTGGTGGTACACAAGCAATCGAAGCACTACAAGCAGGTGCTGTTTCTACAGGCTTGCCATTTACTATTGTATTGTTGTTTATGTGTTTAAGCTTAGTTTTAGGTTTACGAACTGAGCCTCGCCCAGTTAAATAATACTTTTAGTAAGCAATACTTTTAATTAGTAACGAAAGCGCCGCAATTTTTGCGGCGCTTTTTTATTTAACTATTTAAGGTTATATCCATTCGCTTAATAAAGTGATCTATTTTGTGGCAGGAAAAACTTCTCGATAGTAAGGCAAAATTTCTTTATTTAATTGCTCTAAATGAGAAATTTTTAACGCAGCTAGCGTCAGGTTTAACCCTCAATATGATTAAAGTATTATTGCGTATTAGTATTATACCCACAACTCTGAGATTGGAGTATCTACACGGTAATGATGACTCAGTTGCGCTTGTAAAAGCTCAGCTGTGGCAAGTGCATCCGTTAACGCATTATGATTTTGGTACGCAGGTAGGGAATAACGCGCACGGCAATCTGTTAATCTGAGCGAGCCTAGTTTTGTATTAAATAATCGGCCTAATAAACCTTGCCTCTCTTTTAGTGCTCTTTTTTCTAGCTCCATTGTATCAACAAGTGCAAACTCAATACCTTCTTTAAGCCTAAGTAATAACGCATTATTTAAAAAATGTCGCTCTATTGCAGCGTAATGCACCACGACAACTTTGCCACTTAGCGCTTCAAGTAAAGGTTCAATAATTCGGTTAAAATCAGGGGCGTCATCCACCTCAGAGTGCGTTATTCCATGGATTAAAATAGATTCTTCATGCAGGTTACGTCTTGGTTGAACAACCCAATGCCGACTGTGTTTGCAATAAATACGCTTTAAATTAAACGGCACTAAGCCAACACTCACTATATCGTCGTTCTGGCTATTTAAACCTGTTGTTTCAAAGTCCATTGCTACAAAAGGCACATCTTCTACAGCGGCTTTATCTTGGTTATAAGCACCTGCATAAAAGTGTTTTAGAAGTTTATTTTCGGTGTTGTTGGCAAGCTCGTTGTATCTAGTTTGCCAATCAACTGCTTTGTAATTACGCGGATTCATAGGCTACTTCACACCAGAATTTGCTGTGTAGCTAAATTTTAAATAGCTTTGTGCTTTTTCTAAAATAGCGAATGCCTCTTTCAAGTTTCGTTGCTCGAACGGAGACAGTAAATGTGGGTCTAAGTCGTTATCAGGCTCTTCGCCCTTCTCTATTTGCCACGCTTGATGGCGAATTCGCATCATGGCAATATACTCAAGTGAATCACGTAAATCTTGCGCTTTACCCTGCGGTAATAGCTTAGCTTCAATAATATCTTCTAATCGCTCAAACGAGTTTTGTTTACGCGAACCAATAGCTAATGCGTGTACACGTATAACATCAGAAAGTGGTGCAGTACCTCTTCGTTTTAAGTTCATTGAACGCTTATGTTGGCCGTTATGCTCCATAACAAAGCCTTTAAAAAAGCCAAGAGGTGGTGTTCTATTTCGAGCATTTGCCGCCATATTTGCTAGAAATATACGATTCACTTTACTTTGTTTCGCTATAAATATTTTAAGCTCGTCGGCCCACTTGGTTTTGCCCCACACACCGTCTAAATCAAAAAATATAGAGCTATTAAGCAGTGCTTGTGGTTTTGGCTGGGCTATCCAATCAGCAAATTGATCGAACCACTCTGAGCGAGTTTTACGCCATTTTTTAAACGACGCCATTATTTCTCCATCACAGTAGGTGTAACCACACTGCGCTAAGCCATCACACACAAAATCGGCAATATTTTGAAAGTACGCGTTATGTTTTTCATCGTCGTAACTGTCATCTAAAATTAGTGCGTTATCTTGATCAGTTACAATAAGTTGCTCGTCGCGAGCCATGGAGCCCAGTGCAATAAAACAATAAGGAACGGGAGGTGGACCAAACTTTTCCTCAGCTAATACAAGTAATCTTTGTTTAAATGTACGTCCTATAACGGCCATGGCAGTACCAATCATGTGTGAATTTGCATCTTCGTTAACCATACGGACAAATACATTGGGCAATTGGCGTGCATAATGCGCTAAATCCTCAATTGTTTGTTGAGCAAGTATGCCGCGTACAAGTAATAAGCTGCTTTGCGATTCGTAACGTAAAATATCAGAGAGGGAGATAACTCCTATAGGACGTCTTTTTTGTACTACGGGCAAATGATGGAGATTATCTCTGAGCATGGCAAGTACTGCTTCAAAAATATAGTCATTAGCGTCTAAAAGCACTAAGTTAGTAGACATAATCTCTTTTGCTTGTGTGTTAAAATCAAGCCCTTTAGCCACTACTTTTGAGCGTAAATCCCTATCGGTTATTATGCCAACGACTTGTCCATCATCTTCCTCAGGATCGTCGTTTATTGGTTTATTTACATCGGTTACCAAAACTGACGATACCGCCTCTTCGGTCATTAATTTAGCGATATCTTGTATTGTAGAGGTTGCATCTACGGTGACTACATCTCTGTGAATTAATGATTTTACTTTAGCTGTTGTAAGGTCATTGCCATCGGCTTGTTCAACAATAGCTTGATGCAAACGTACGTTACCGTCTGTTTCAAAGTAATCAGCAAACGCATCAAACTCATCACAGTAACGATTAAATAGCTCAACATTTATACAATAAACTAACGTATCTTCAAGAGCAGTTGCAGGAAAACGCACCTTACGGTTCATCAATAAACCCATTTGACCAAATATCCCTGCGATGGCCAAACGATTGTATAGCTCACCATTTCGGCGATACATTTCTACAGAACCACTTCTAATCACATACAAATCAGATATGTCTTGTCCAAAACTCAAAATATCTGTTTTTGCTCTAAAATAAGCAACTTCTACTTGTTGAGCTAGCTCATTAAGCGCTTTTTGAGGTAAGTCATCAAAAGGAGGATGTTGTGCTAAAAATTGTGCGATTTCAACTTGTTCGGCTTGCATAAATCCCTTCCTGTATGCGCATTAAAATGACTAAATCTGTTTTGCAGATTAACACTATCATCGGAGTGTGAAAACAATTACTGCACAATTTTGGGCACAAAAAAAGAGCCTAAATAGACTCTTTAAATGTAATACTTATTGTAAAAATTTATTTACCGCGCTGAGCGTCTTTTTGGGCTTTTTTGGCTTCTTTACGTTGCTGTAAAACAGCTTGTGCCTCATTACCAATATGGCCTTCGCCACGGGCTTGCGCTAATTCTATTTGCTTTTGGCGCTCCGCAAAACGTGTCCGCTGCTCGTCTGTCACTTCTTCAATACAATGATGACAAGATACACCTTCCATGTATTCAGGCTTTAACTTTTCGTCTTCTGTAATTGGCATACGGCACGCGTGACATTGATCATAAGAGCCTTTTTGTAAGTCGTGATCAACCGCAACGCGATTATCAAATACAAAACATTCGCCTTCCCACATGGTTTCTTCTTTTGGCACTTCTTCTAGATATTTTAAAATGCCGCCTTCAAGATGATAAACTTCGTCAAAACCTTGCTCTTTCATGTAGGCCGTCGATTTTTCGCAGCGGATACCACCTGTACAAAACATCGCTACTTTTTTATGTTTTTCAGGGTCTAAGTTTTCTTTAGCCCACTGTGGAAATTCGCGAAAAGTTTTAGTATTTGGATCGACTGCATTTTGAAATGTACCAATTTCAATTTCGTAATCATTACGTGTATCAATTAAAATTACTTCTGGATCAGATATAAGTGCGTTCCACTCATTTGGCTTTACATAGCTACCCACAACTTTAAGCGGATCTACGCCTTCAACGCCCATCGTTACAATTTCTTTTTTTAGTTTTACTTTAGTGCGGTAAAACGGGCATTCATCATCGTAAGATTCTTTTGTTACGATGTTTTTTAAATTTGGTTGCTCATCAAGCCATGCTAATAAGTTGTCTATCCCTTCACGTTTTGCAGAAACAGTGCCGTTTATACCTTCGGCAGCGAGTAGTAAAGTACCGCGTACTTCATTTGCTTCCATCACTTCAAGCAACGGCTTACGGATAGCTTCAAATTCAGGTAAACCAACAAATTTATACAGCGCACATACTACAAAGTGATCGCCCGTTACATTATCTTTATGAACAACAGTCATTATATTTCCTATTTTGCCTTATTAGCCAGTATTGGCGTTTACCGAATCGTAAATCCGGCGCATATGGGGCGCGTATTTTACGCTTTTTTAGTTTAATTGCAAAAAATAGCGCTATAGATTGGTTTTTACTGTTAGCGACCTATCTGTGTAAGCTATAATGCGCTGATAAATTTATAGACTTAATTTGCTCATTTTGGAGAAACACACATTGCAGTTTACTGATCTTGGGATTGATACACGCCTTGAAACACAACTAGCACATCAAGGGATCACCCAGCCCACCGATATTCAAGCGCATGCAGTGCCTACCGCACTTGCAGGGCATGACATTTTCGCTCAGTCTAAAACTGGGTCGGGCAAAACCTTGGCGTTTTTATTACCTGCTGTACAAAGGGTTATGAAACAAAAAGCACTCAGTAAACGCGATCCTCGTGTACTTATTGTTGCTCCTACTCGTGAGCTTGCTACGCAAGTATTTACTCAGCTGCGTTTATTAATTGCAGGCACAGCCATTAAGGCCGTAAAAATACTTGGTGGCGAAAACTTTAATGACCAAATAAAAGCACTTAGAAATGACCCACAATTCGTAGTTGCTACACCAGGGCGTTTAGCTGATCACATTACAAAACGTTCATTACAATTGAGTGGACTAGAACTGCTTATTTTTGATGAAGCCGATCGTATTTTAGATTTAGGCTTTACCGAGCAGTTAAAAATGATTAACGAGCAAGCTAATCACCGTTTACGTCAAACGTTATTGTTTTCTGCAACACTTGACCATGCACAAGTAGATGCCCTATCACGTAACCTATTAAAAAAACCAAAGCAAATTACGCTAAGTGCAGCGAACGAGCAACATAGCGATATTAAACAAACGTTATATCTAGCCGATCACCTTGATCATAAAGAAGCGCTATTAGAGCACTTTTTGAATCAAGATGATGTTGGTCAATGCATTATCTTTACAGCAACACGTTCTGACACGAGTCGCTTGAGTGAAGCGCTTAATGCTAAAGGCTTCAAGTCTGTGGCGCTTGCTGGTGATTTAACACAAAATAAACGCTTAGATATAATGGATTCGTTTAGTCGCGAAAACTTTAAAATATTGATCACCACCGACGTTGCATCTCGTGGTTTAGATTTACTAAGTGTAACGCATGTTATTAACTTTGATTTACCAAAACACGCTGAAGAATATGTACACCGCATAGGTCGTACAGGACGAGCAGGCTTTAAAGGTAACGCAATTTCATTAGTTGGCCCAAAAGATTGGGCAAGTTATTTAGCTATTAAAGCATTTTTAAATGATGAGTTAAAATTTGCGAGCGTAGAGGGCTTAAAAGCTAAGTTTAAAGGTTTAAAAGAGAAAAAGCCTGAGGCAACGTGGGATAAATCTAAAGAAAAATCCGCCGCTGTTAAAAAGCCTATATTTAAACGCAAAGCCAAACCTAAAATGCCAACAGCACCAATTAAAGCACCAATGAACATTGATGGCGATACACCAATGCGCCGTAAAAAAAAGACTGAGCAGGAATAATTATGAGTTACCTAGGAACCACACAAACATTATTTGTAAAAGAAGTGAGTAACGAAGGTGCTTACTTAGACGGTCATGATTTAGGTGAAGTGTTTTTACCAAAACAAGAAATTAAACATGAGCTTGAAGCAGGCGATAGCATTAGTGTATTTATCTTTTTAGACAACGCTAACTTAGCAACTGCCACAACTAAAAAGCCACACGCACAAGTAGGTGAATATGCCCTGCTTCGCGTTAAAGAAATTAATAGTATTGGTGCATTTTTAGATTGGGGTCTTGAAAAAGATGTACTAACCCCGTTTAACGAACAAAAACCACGCATGCAAGAAGGTCACTCATATTTAGTTCGTTTGTACCTTGATAATGCAAGCCAACGTATTTGTGCATCAAATAACTTTAATCGCTTCCTATCTAAAGATGAGCCACAATATACTCACTTACAAGAAGTGGATTTAATTGTTGCTGGCAAAACAGATATTGGCTACAAGGTATTAATTGAAGAATCGCATTTCGGTGTTGTTTTTTACAATATGGTATTTAAAAGCTTATTTGTGGGTCAAAAGCTTAAAGGCTTCATTCAGAAAGTACGTGAAGACGGAAAAATTGATGTTGTATTAGAAAAGCCAGGTATGGGAAAAGTAAGCGACCTTGGTGAAACTATTATGCAAAAACTAAAAAATGAAGGTGGTGTTATCCCATTAGGTGATAAATCTGAACCTGAAGCTATAAAAAAGATGTTTTCTACTAGTAAAGCTAACTATAAAAAAGCAATTGGTGGATTATTCAAACAAGAGTTGATAGATATTGAAGCGAAATCCATTCGCTTAAGATCTTAATTATAAATAATAGGCTGTAATTACTAATATTATCTGTTTGTAATTAACCTAAAATATACTTATAAGGCAATGTACATTGCGTATATTGCCTTGAATAATCAAGCACTTCACCTTTTGACTCTAGGTTAAGCGGTGCCAAACGAAAAACCTTCTTTTCGCATTCTATTTTTTTATCATCAAGCTTAGATATGCAATCAGTTACTGTTATATGCTGAGATGTAAGTGTATCCTCATTTTTGTAACATAGGTGGTGTGCATAATCTTGCATTGTTTGTTTAAAATCGAACATATTTACAGGGTAATTCGTGATTATATCTGTTACTGATGTAACATCATCATATGCTTTATTAGAAAAAAGATTTTTATTTACTGAAAAACCCGCAACAATAATAATTATAAAACCTAATAATAACTTCAAAACAAACCCCTACTACATTTCAATTCTAATAATGTAACATAAAATACACATGAGGTAAGGGCTTTTAGCACTATATTGCTGCTTTTTGTTAAATTATGCTATAGATCTATTAACATCACTAAGCACTTTTACGGGATCATCCGCCTGAGTAATAGGTCGGCCTATAACTAAATAATCACTTCCTGCATCTATTGCTTGCTTAGGAGTCATAATACGCTTTTGATCACCCGCATCACTCCCTTCAGGACGTATACCTGGTGTTACAAGTTTAAAGTTCTCACCTAACTCTGCTTTTAAAGCTTTTGCTTCTTGTGCAGAACACACAACGCCATCAAGCCCTGCTTCCTTTGCAAGCTTAGCTAAATATATAACTTGCTCTTGAGCAGATTTATCAACGCCTAAACGCTTTAGTTCTGTTTCATCCATGCTTGTTAATACAGTAACTGCGATAAGTAATGGCGCTTTATCGCCAAATTGTTCTAGAGCCGATTTAGCTTTGCTCATCATTTCAAAACCACCAGAAGCATGAACGTTTACCATCCACACACCCATTTTTGCAGCTGCAGTAACAGCTTTAGCTACTGTATTAGGGATGTCATGAAATTTTAAATCTAGAAAAACATCAAAACCTAAATCAATTAACTCTTTAACAAATGTAGGTCCAAAATAAGTAAACATCTCTTTGCCTACTTTAAGACGACATGTATCAGGAGAAAGTTGTTTAACAAAGTTTAAAGCAACCTCTTGATCATCGTAATCTAATGCTATAAGAATTTTTTTTGAGTGTTCGAAAGACATGACTATCCTAATGTATGGCTATAATACCAATCCGCAATAATACTTAATCAATTTGAGGACCAAATCTGACGCTAACTGCGTTAAAAATTTCTTATATAGAACAATAATATTAAAAATTTTTTGCCTTGTTATCGACACAATTTTCTTACCTCAAAACAGACCACTTAATTAAGCGAATTGATATAAAGTAATTGTATAAGTAGATTTAATGCAATAGTGCTAGCTGGTAATTTGAGAGAAGGTGTAGAGAAATTTATATAGACACAACATCAAAAAATTCCAACCCAGTAAACTCTCAGTTTAATTTGCTAAAATTATCATAGTTAAATCCGATATTATTTAAGGGGTTATTAAAATCCGTCTAAGCCTCGACTTGGAACAATGGTTTCCCAATGCTTACAAGAAGGGCAATTCCAATATATGGTGTAACTTGTAAAACCGCAATGCTGACATTGGAAATCAGGTTTTGTAGCAATATAAGAGGTTACAAGCTTATCAATTTCATTAAGTACTTCTTTAGTATTTTTATTTTGGTCACCCATTAATTGCAGTAAAAAACTGAAACCACGAATAGTAGGTTGACGTTTTAAGCTATCAGTTAGAAATTCAAAGGCTTGTTTAGTGTGTCCTTGCTCAAGCAATGCTTGGCAATGTTTTATTTTAATTAATACACCGCCCTTTTCTAACAAGTCACTGACTAATTCATGAAATTGATGCGTTAAATTTAATTGTTTATAGCTGTGAGCTAGCTCATCAATAAACAACGGCGCAAACAAAGTGAATTGTGATACAAGCTCACGCCAGTAATAAATAGCTTTAACGTAATCTTCTTTCGCGTAAGCAACTAATCCTAACTCGTAAAGCGGACGTACGGCTTTATAATTTAAGCTAATCGCTTTTCTCATTAGTTGGGGTGTGTTATCACTTAAAGCTGATTCACAATAAAAATTAGCAATCGCTTTAAATTGTTGTTCTTTTGAAAATAGTTCGCTGTGGGCTTCAAACATGTTGATGCCTTTTTCCCATTCACGGGTTTGCGAATATAAAGTAATAATAGGGTCTAGCGCTTCTACATGGCCAGCCTTAACTAACCAAACTAAGTGCTCTTCTGCACTATCAAGTAGNCCAGCCATTATATAATCTTCGGCAAGTTCTAAACGGCTAGTTGCAGCTTGTTGTTCATTTAAGCCTGGGTGTTTTAATAGAAGTTCATGAATTTTAATTGCGCGGTCTAATTCACCTCTACGGCGAAACATGGTGGCAAGTGTAGAATAGTGTTCAACAGAGTCAGCTGAAACTTCAAGCAAATTAATCAAGTGCTCTAAGCCTTGGTCTTCTTCTCTGTCGAGTAGAAACTTTAAGCCTTTGCTGTATTCAGAAGTGATCTGACGATTTAGTTGATGAGCTTGGTTTTTAGCACTGTTTTTACCCATAATCCAGCCGTAACCGGCGGCAACAGGTAATAGTAAAAACAAAAGCTCAATCATAGTTAGGTGTCTTTATTCGCGGCAAGCTTTTTTTTATCTTTTTCAGGCGCTAATTGCTTTTTTAAGCGGTAGTTTTGCCACTTTAATTGTGAAAACAATTTAAAGCTAATAAAACAACCCACTAAAACACCTAATAAAAAGCAGATACTTATTATTACAGCTAAAGGTAGTGTATTACTGGCTATAATATAATTTATTTGTACTAACTGTGGGTTTTGTGACCCTAATACAAATGCACTGATAAGGCATAGCGCAACCAGAATAATTTTTAATACCTTGAACAAGTAACTACTCCACTACGTTAACTAGGCAATGCTTTCATTTACGCGGTCGCGTAATTCTTTGCCTGGTTTAAAATGAGGTACATGCTTTCCTTCAAGCTCAACTGTATCGCCAGTCTTAGGATTACGACCTGTACGAGGAGCGCGGAAATGCAAAGAGAAACTACCAAAACCTCTGATCTCAATACGATCTGAAGTAGATAATGAGCCGGCCATTTGTTCAAGAATTTCTTTTACAGCATTCTCAACATCTTTCACTGGAACGTGTGCGTGTTGTTCCGCAAGTGTTTCTATCAGTTCTGACTTAGTCATAGCGTTTCCTTAAAAAGAGATATAGGAAGGGCAAAAAATGCCCTTCCAACTAAAAACTAATTATATATTAGTCTTTTTGTGCATTTGCGAAAGCAGCTGCCATTGCGTTTTCAAACACTGGCTCTTCTTTCTTAAGCTTCTCTAGTACTTCTTTCTCTTCTGCTTCGAAAAGAGCTTTTACAGATAAGCTTAAAGTGCGGTTCTTACGATCAACACCAACGTATTTAACTTCAATCTCGTCGCCTACAGAAACAACAGTAGTTGCATCTTCAACGCGTTCTTGAGCGATATCAGCTACACGGATGTAACCTTCAACGCCTTCGATAAGTTCAACAGTTGCGCCTTTCGCATCAACTTCAGTCACTTTACCTTTAACAATAGCACCTTTTTTGTTTGCATCAAGGTAGTTATTGAATGGGTCAGCTTCGATTTGCTTAACACCTAGAGAGATACGTTCACGCTCTGGGTCAACTTGCAATACGATAGCAGTGATTTCGTCGCCTTTCTTGAATTCACGTACAGCTTCTTCGCCAGGTGTATTCCAAGAAATGTCTGAAAGGTGTACAAGACCGTCAATACCACCGTCAAGACCGATAAAGATACCGAAGTCAGTGATTGATTTGATCTTACCAGTAACTTGATCGCCTTTGTTTTGTAGACGAGCAAATTCCTGCCAAGGATTAGCAATACATTGCTTAAGACCAAGAGAAATACGACGACGTTCTTCGTCAATTTCTAAAACCATAACTTCAACAGTGTCGCCTAAGCTAACAACTTTTGAAGGATGGATGTTTTTGTTAGTCCAATCCATTTCAGAAACGTGTACTAAACCTTCAACGCCTTCTTCGATTTCCACGAAACAGCCGTAATCTGTAAGGTTAGTAACACGACCAGAAAGTTTAGAACCTTCTGGGTAACGACCAGCGATAGCTGCCCATGGATCTTCACCAAGCTGTTTAAGGCCTAGAGATACACGAGTTTTATCTTTGTCGAATTTTAGAACTTTAACTGCGATTTCGTCGCCAACATTAACGATTTCTGAAGGGTGCTTAACACGCTTCCAAGCCATATCAGTAATGTGTAGTAGACCATCAACACCACCAAGGTCAACGAATGCACCGTAGTCAGTAAGGTTCTTAACGATACCTTTAACTTCTTGGCCTTCAACAAGGTTAGCAAGAAGCTCTTCACGCTCTTGTGAGTTTTCAGATTCGATAACTGCACGACGTGAAACAACAACGTTGTTACGTTTTTGGTCAAGCTTGATTACTTTAAATTCAAGCTCTTTGCCTTCAAGGTGAGTTGTGTCACGTACTGGACGAACATCAACAAGTGAACCAGGTAGGAAAGCACGGATTGAATCAACTTCAACTGTGAAACCGCCTTTAACTTTACCGTTGATAACACCAGTAACAGTCTCTTGCTCTTCACATGCTTTCTCAAGACGGATCCATGCTTCGTGACGCTTAGCTTTCTCACGAGAAAGAATAGTTTCACCGAAACCGTCTTCAATTGCATCTAGTGCAACATCTACTTCGTCGCCTACAGCAACTTCAAGTTCACCAGCAGCATTTTTGAACTGCTCAGCAGGGATAGCACTTTCTGATTTAAGACCAGCATCTACAAGTACAATGTTGTTCTCGATTGAGATTACTGTACCTTTAACGATAGAGCCTTGCTCTGCTTCAAAACCCTTTAAGCTTTCTTCAAATAACTGCGCAAAATTTTCTGACATACGAATATACGTCTCTATATATTATACCAATAAGCAACCATGCTGCATGGGGTTGTTAAAATAGCACTGGCATCCTGCTGGCGCATAAAATGTGTTTTAGCTTCGTTTAGGAAGCTTACCTTCAGAGATTGCAATATCTAATAAAGTTACTACTTTATCAAACACTTGCTGTGCATTGAGTTCGCTAGTATCAAGCTCAATAGCACCTTCTGCAGGTACAAGCGGAGCAACGGCACGATTCATATCGCGCTCGTCACGAGCTTGAATGTCCTGTAATAGACCACTTAGTGTAACATCAAGACCGCGCGCATTCAACTCAACAAAGCGTCTACGTGCACGCTCTTCTGCACTTGCTGTTAAATATATTTTTAACGGCGCATCTTGAAAAACCACAGTGCCCATATCACGGCCATCGGCAATTAAGCCGTTTTCAGTGCGAAATGCACGCTGGCGACGTAATAACGCTTCACGAACGCGAGGTAATGCTGCAACTTTTGATGCTGCAGCGCCTACTTCTTCATTACGAATAGTAGTGGTTACATCTTCGCCTTCTAAAATAACTTTTCCTGCATTAGTTTGGCTATCTACCAAAAACTGCACATCTAAATTTGCAGCAAGAGGGACAAGCCCTTCTTCATTATCTAATGCAATTTGGTGATGAAGTGCAGCTAAAGATAAAACGCGATAAATCGCACCGCTATCTAATACATCCCACCCTAACTTGTCGGCTAACAAGCGACAAACAGTTCCTTTACCTGAACCACTTGGGCCATCAACGGTGATCACGGGCATTAATAACGCCTGCATTTAAAACCTCCTGCAATGCACACCTAAATAAACCGCGACATTATACGTCAGTTATTAAAATATATCTGCTATTAGTGTGTAACTTTTGTAATTACTTCTAATTAGCTTATTCACTGACTGACGCTAAAACATTGAAAAATGTAGGAAATGTTTTATAAGTACACTTTGGATCATTAATCGTTATTGGCTTTCCACCAACGGCAACCATTGCAAAACACATGGCTATACGGTGATCGTCATAAGTGTCTATTGCTACATCGTTGAAGTGTTTAGGCGGTGTGATTTCTATAAAGTCATGCCCTTCTACCACTTCTGCACCTACCTTTCTAAGCTCAGTTGCCATCGCATATAAACGGTCTGTTTCTTTTACTCGCCAGTTATAAATGTTACGAATAGCAGTTGGGCCTTTAGCGAAAAGAGCAACAGTTGCAAGGGTCATAGCAGCATCAGGAATTGCATTAGCGTCAATATCTACGCCTTTTAATTCACCTTTGCGAACAACTAAACGCTCATCATACCAATCGATTTTTGCGCCTACTTGCTCCATTACTTTAGCAAAGCCTATATCACCTTGAACTGATTTAGCACCCACGCCTTTAATTTCAATCTCGCCGCCAGCAATTGCAGCAGCAGCAACAAAGTAAGAAGCAGAAGATGCATCGCCTTCAACCATAATTCGTTCGAGTGATTGATACTGTTGACCACCTTTAACTTTAAAAGTTGCATAATCACTGTGTTCAACATTAACACCAAAACGTGCCATTACATCAAGCGTAATATCAATATAAGGTTTAGATACTAAAGTACCTTTAATAGTTATCGTTGTATCACCGCTAAATAATGGCGCCGCCATTAATAGAGCCGTTAAAAATTGACTTGAAATACTACCGTCAATTTCAACCTCACCACCTTTTATTTGACCACCTACAATTTTAAGTGGTGGATAGTCTTTGTGTTTTGTATAGGTAACATCACCACCAAGCGCTTGTAGAGCATCAACTAAGTGACCTATCGGACGCTCTTCCATACGTGGCTCGCC
>NZ_AUTP01000351.1:0-3895 GCF_000498075.1 Pseudoalteromonas sp. TAB23 | reverse complement strand
GGCGGCATTGGTGGGTAAGCGTCCAAAATAGCGCAAAGCCCTATACTTAGTCAGACCAATGATGTGCTTGAGGGGGAATTTCTAACAGGGAGCTAGTGCAGTAACTGGGGAAGCCTGGCATCTAAACTTAACTATTAAGTAAGTGGCATAAACTCAAGGAGAAATCCAAGGTTTTCTGTCGGTGTGAGGTGGCAGATGAACCCGTAGTAGTGAGTAAGGCTAGGCCGATGAAAGCCAGTAATGGTGTGGAGGATAAAGCCAAGCCGACTATCAACAGTGCGTTTGATAGGGTCAATTTGAGTCAAAAGCTTTCATTGATTGCGAAGGGGGGAAGTGATTTATAAATCACTAAAATGTAGTGGGATTTGTATTGGGTCTACGAGTTGTTTAATAAAGCAAGGTCTCCTTGATTGGCTGAGGGTGAAGCTAAAACTAAGTGATGTGAGACAATATTTTGAGAGTTCATTTTAGTCTTTATGGGCGCATGTTATCACTGCAAGCGCTTTATGTGGCTTACAAGCAAGTGAAAAAGAATCGAGGCGCTGCCGGCTGTTCTGGTCAACTCCAGCCGGACACTTTTCTTAAAGAATTTTCATACTCTACTGGTGACTGATCGTTATTAGCTGAGTGCAGCCTTTCCAGATTGTAATATTTCATATAGTCAGTAACATCATTTTTCATGTGTTCACGCGTTGGCTGAGCCACTTTTAACAACCAATCATGTTTCAAGCTGCCAAAAAACCTTTCAACAACAGCGTTATCCCAACACGCTCCCACATCACCCATGCTTGCTCGCATACCAAACTGCTTTAACAGGTTGCGATATCGCTTACTCGTATACTGAGACCCTCTATCAGAATGAAATACCAAGCCTTTGGCTGGTTTTCTCAGGTTATAAGCCTTAATCATGGCTTTCATTACCAAATCGGTCGTCATACGTTTATCAATATGCCAGCCAACAATTCGACGAGAATATAAATCCATTACAACAGCAAGGTATAGCCAGCCTTCGCCAGTTTTCAGGTATGTCACGTCGCCAGCCCAAATCTGATTGGGTGCGACCGGATTAAAGTTTTGATTAAGCAAATTATCTGCAACTGCATCAGCGTGTTTACGCTTAGTTGTTACCTTATAAGCTACTCGCTGTTTAACCACTAAATTGAGCTTCGCCATTAACTTTCTGGTTTTATAGCGTGTTATTTTAAAGCCTTCTTTGCGTAAGTTCTTACATAGCTCACGGTAGCCTAAGCTTTCTCTGCTGCGTTTAAACAGCGCTTTGGCTCTGCGATAAAGATACAGCTCTTTGGCCGTTATAAGCTTTGCTGGACGTGCCAGCCATGCGTAATAGCTAGAGCGACTCACCTTCATAGCTGAGCATAATTTTATAACGCGAAAAGCTTGGCTATTTTCTTTGATGAACTGATACTTTACTTCATTTCTCTCGCAAAGAAGGCGCTGGCCTTTTTTAAGATCTCTTTCTCCATTTTGAGATCTTTCACTTCTTTCCTCAGACGCTTTAGCTCTGCGCGCTCATCTTCATTTAGCGAATTACCAGCTTGTTGCTCTTCGAGTTTAGCTTTCCAGTTATAAATAAGTTTGGTGGTGATCCCTAAAGAGGCTGCGGCCTCTGAAACTGAATAACCTTGCTCAGTGACTAAAGCAACTGCTTCTTGCTTAAATTCGGTTGTATAAGTTTTATTTTTTCGTTTTGTCATTTAACACCTCAATATTAGGACATTGTCCATTATTAAAGTGTCCGGCTCAATTAAACCAGTTCACCTCATCTCCCTGATTTATATATCCGTCAGCATCGACAAGTGTATAAAGCTCTCCACGCAATTTAATTAGATCACCGCCAAATATATTTTGAAAATAAGTTAAATGGTAAGGTGACTTATCCATAAACGTGATTTTTTCTGTTGTTTCAGTCAAGACTACTTCGTTATCTGAACAAGCGGCAAGCGTGCTAACTGTGACGGCTGCAAGCAGCATATTTTTAATTGTATTAAACACTAACCTTATTCCTTTTTAGTTACTAAAGACTGGCGTTTAAGCGCCAGTCTTTGGCTTTTAATTTAATTCTTTAACAAAACGAATTAATCGGTGTGTATTCACATCAGTTAAAAACTCACTGCCGTTAGAGAAATCAACTATCAGGCCTTTTACGCTTTCTTGTGAAGTTAAATTATGAGCGTCAGGCGTGTTTGACCAATAAGCAGCTGAGGGTGTACTTGGAAACATTGTTAAGTTTATCGCAGGCTCGACACAAGCTCGCTCTACTAATTTACTTAGCTGCTTGATGTTGGGTAAGCGCCAACCATCTTGGCCGTATTGACGTGAATTTTCATCAGCGATTTTCAACGCACTTTGCCAGGATTCAATATTGGTAGGGGCGCCAATACAATTACCATTTTCATACGTTTGGCCATAAGAACACTTGCTCCACAGCAAACCATTGACAATATCGGTCACAGTGCCATCGTTATTATCTAAAAAATGACTGTCTGGTTGTGTTGCCTCAATCGATTCTGTTTTGCATGTTTGTGCGGCTAATCCTGTACTAAAAAGTGCGGCCATAGCGAGTGTTGTGTAAAGAGTTTTCATTGTGCACCTCCACGTACTGCACGGATTTTGTAGTGCAGATTCTTATTACAAAATTTAGATTGCCCGGTTGCTGTGTCTAAGCACCACACAGCGCCTTCTGCATCTGCCGAAGGGGTTGAGCTTAATATTTGACCTTTAGGCTCATTAGGGAAGTAAGGCGCTAGTGAATCTCCCGCATCAACGGCATAGTTGTGTAAAGACTTCAATTCACTAATCTGTGGTAACCGCCAATCTTTAAACCACTACTTTGAAGTAGAACTAAAAGATAAGTCGCAGTTATATTTGTTTTTACTTGATTTAGACTTTTTTAAACAGGTAAATGATGAGCATGGCCATGGTGTGGGTGACCAAGTACTTGTCGAGGTGGCCACTTTACTAAGAGTTGTCCTTGGTAGAGGGTATGTATTTAGAGTAGGCGGTGAAGAGTTTGCTTTATTTAGCTCTTTTGCAAATGAAGAGGCTGCACTTAATACCGCTGAACAAATAAGAGCACGTTTTGAAAATACCACATTTGACATTGACGGCCTTGCAATTAATGTTACAACCAGTATTGGTGTTGCAAAATTTAAAAGTACTAATTCATTGGAAAGCTTTGTAAACCAAGCAGATAAACAGTTATACAAAGCAAAACAATTTGGTCGCAATAAAGTGTATTGTAAGTTTAAAAAAGAACATGACTACGAAACGGTAGTTGCTTAAGCAGGGTTACTTAATACATTTGCTCAAAATTGGGGATCCCGTTTTCCCAAATCGGTTTATCTTTTCCTAAATGCTCGCGCACAACATCAAAAAACAACCGGGTCCTCACTGGTAAATCTCGGTGCGGATATACGGCATACATCGCACTAAACTCCATCAGTTTTACATCGGTCAATAAAGGCACTAGCTTACCTTGTATTATTTCATCACCAATAATAAATGCAGGGGCGACAAAGTAAGTTGTGCCCGATAATGTTTTCATTAACAATGACTCGGCATCATTAGCACGAAACACACTTTTTATTTTTTGCTCGCAGCGTTCACCCTTACTATCGTAGTAATCTATTGCTTCTACTCGAATAGAATTACTGGCATAGCTTGCTGCTGGTAATTGCGCTAACTCTTCGATTGTTTTTGGCATACCGTAAGTTTCAATAAACTGTGGTGCAGCTAAAATTAATAATCGGTTACGCGCTATTTTACGTGCAATAAGTGACGAATCTTTATGCTCACCTACACGAAAAGCCAAATCAAATCCTTCAGAGACTATATCTACTAATCTATCGTCTAAACGCAGTTCAACTTCTACTTG
>NZ_AUTP01000350.1:27310-29076 GCF_000498075.1 Pseudoalteromonas sp. TAB23 | reverse complement strand
CCACCACTAACGGTGGTAGTAAACTCAACGCAGAAGGTTCAAGCATTTAAGTATTCACAAAATTAAAAGCATGCATAAAAATTAAATTAATTTTCAAGCCGCTTATACAAAAACAAAGAAGATGATAAGTTTGTTGTTAAATCATTTTCCAAGTCACTGCTTTTGTACGCGTGGGAGGGACAC
This sequence comes from Pseudoalteromonas sp. TAB23, assembly GCF_000498075.1. NCBI lineage: Bacteria > Pseudomonadati > Pseudomonadota > Gammaproteobacteria > Alteromonadales > Pseudoalteromonadaceae > Pseudoalteromonas > Pseudoalteromonas sp. TAB23. The sequence continues at coordinate 28,893 of NZ_AUTP01000350.1, read as the reverse complement.
ATAAACAGTTATGTTAAATAGCTGTTTAAATGAAACGCGTTGGCTTTGGCGCCAGACGGTGCAAGGAGTGCAAACCGCTATTGTTGTGCCTGTAAAAACATCGGCGCAAAAATAATCCGCTTTTTAATTTCAGTCAACAAAAATTTACATGTTTGATAAAATTTTATTAGAGGCGGTTTAATAGAGTGCTTTGTAGCGTTAATTCCTTGATGTAAAGAGATGCCATTCATCAACTTAAAAAATTATTGAAGAAGCAGCAAAAAGTAAGATTCGACGGTAATTGATGATAAAACCGCCGTAATTATATTTTCACTTAATGATTAAAGTCTTGCTTGTTCTATTTGTTTTGCAACATTTAGGTTTATATTTAGCCATGTTGCTTCAAGCGTTGAAACTAAACCGTCGTATCCATCATCATCGATAGGCACTAGGTTTGAAAAATTATGAATACTTATAAGACGTCGGCCTGTTTCAGGGTGTGTGTAATATAAACGCCAAAGCCCTGAAATATCAGCGTTACCTTCCATATCGCCATTAAAGTGGTGAATTTCGTATTCCAGTTCATAAAACGTTTGTTGATCGAGTTCGGTAATGACCGGTAAGCCCTTTATTACCATCCAATTTGGCATAGCATTAAAAAGAGTTTGCTGGGCTGTTGCAGTGAGCATTACATCCGGCGATTCGCCCCACAGGTTGTAATTTGCGGCATGAATTTGGTTGCTATCTATTTTCATAGCAATACCTAAATTATTTAAAGCACCTCTAAGTACAACTGTTTGTATTCTTAATTGTGCGTCTGTGTCTGTCACATTTCGAGACGAGGCACCAATAGGCTGCTCAAACTGATAATATTGTGTTGCAGTTTGTATTGATGAACTACAACCTGCCAATAGTAATAATAAACTTGCAGTTAAAAATAACGATTTCATTATTGCTTCCTTGGTTTTGGATCTGCTGGTAATGATTTATCAAAAATTAGCATATTAGGTTGCTCGTTTAATCCGCGAGTTAGAGGCTGTAGGCCCTCGCTTAAACGTTTAAACTCTTTTAATGTTTGCTGTATTTGATGATGAAGTTCAGAACCTGCTTGGTAACTGGCCATGGTTTTATCAAATTGGCGCATAGTTACTTCAAACTGCTCCATACTTTTTGTCATCTTTTCGAAATTACGATTAAAGTCGCCTGGTAAGTTTTGTGTATCTTTTTGGCTTAGTAGCTCTCGCATTTCATTAGCAAGCGCTCGGTAATCGGTAAATGTGGCTTGCATTTGTTCTAAGCTATCTTCAACTTTTAAGTTATTTACTTTATTAAGTACGTCAGAGACTTGGTCTGCTAATACGGTTATGCCGCTAGAAATACTCGGAAAAACATCATACTGCACAAGTTTACCTAGGTGTGCTTGCGGTGCATCTGGGTATATATCAAAATCAACGTATACTGCACCCGTTAATAAATTACCAGGCTTTAACGAGGCGCGCATACCACTTTCAATCCAGCCTTTTAAACTACCTTGCCAATACTCTTTAGCTGAGGCACTGTCGTGATACAAGCGTCCGTATTCTACTTTTATAAGTACTGGAACC
>NZ_AUTP01000350.1:0-27300 GCF_000498075.1 Pseudoalteromonas sp. TAB23 | reverse complement strand
TGGCAGGGGTTTCAACAACAGTACCTACACGCATACCTCTATATTCGACAGGAGCACCTGTGCGTAGTCCTCGAACTGATTGTTCAAATTCAATGAGGTAGTAATCAAAATCGTAAAAGCGCTCTTCTAGCGCTTCTTTATAGCTTTGGCTTAACGAAAAGCTATGCCCATCTTGTGCTATTTCACCCGGGGCCTGTTGCTCAGGTAAGCCAACCGAAATGCCGCCTTTTAAAAGTTTACTTAAAGAGCCCGTATTAATATTGATGCCATCGGCAGATAGGTCAATTTCAATCCCTGCGTTCACCCAAAAAATAGAGTTCATGGTGATGAGATTTTGATAAGGTTCTTTAATAAATACGCCGTACTTCATTGCCTGGTTTTCCCAATCAAAAGTGGCGGTTTCTATTTGCCCTATTTTATAATTTTTGAAAAATATACCGGTACTCACATCAAGCACTTCAGCGTTGTAACTCATTAATTTAAAACGGCCACCTTTCACATCTTTACCAATGAGGGCGGGTTCGTCTTGTAATTTAAAACGCTCTTTTAGCTCTTTACTTTCACCGGGTGAAAACTCTAAATATACACCAGACAATAGCGTACTCATTCCGCTAATACCCGTTTCATCAATGCGTGGTTTTACGACCCAAATTTTGGCATCATCGGTTAATAAGTTATTGTAGTTTTTGTCTATTTGCGCACGGGCAATAACGCTGTCTTGGGTGTCTGATAGTCGAACATGATCAATTTGACCTATTTTTACACTGCGCACTTTTATTTCAGTTTTACCTGCAATAATGCCCTCAGCTTGTGGCATTTCGATAAAAATTGTAGGGCCTTTATTAGCTTGGTATTGGTATAACATCCACATGCCCACTAACAGCGCAATTGCCGGAATGATCCAGATAGCGGAAATTTTCGGTTCTTTTGTTATTTCGGCAGTTTCGGTCATGCTTTGTTCTCTGATTTTTTGTTTTTAGGGGAATCCCACAACAAGCGTGGGTCAAAGGCATGGGCAGCCATCATTTGGCATATTACCATAACTGTAAAAAATACAATGCCTAATCCTGGTGTTACTGACATTAAATTACCCAGTTGAACTAAGGCAACTAAAATAGCAACCACGAATACATCTATCATCGACCATTTTCCAATAAATTCAGTTAGTTGATAAATTCGGGTGTAACTTTTTGTATGTCTATTGGCAGGCCTCGTTACCATAAAGCATAAAAAGCTCAACACAAAAGCTTTAGCAAGTGGTACCACAACGCTGGCTAAAAATATAATAGCGGCAATAGGGTAGGAGCCACTTTTCCAAAGTGTAATTACGCCACCAATTAAAGTTGAAGGCGATTCATCCCCAAGGCTAGTGGTATGCATAATAGGCAACACATTAGCTGGAATATAACAAACAACAGAGGTAATTAGCCAAGCTGCTGCTTTTTGTACGCTGTAAGGATTTCTAACGTGCGTTTTTGTATGGCAACGCTGACAAATATTACCGGTACATAGTTGATGGCAAACATGACAGGCTTTAATATTTTCATCTATTGCACGTTTAGCATGCTCTGCGCCTTCAAGTACTTTTACAGGCTTTATTTGAGCCCATAAGCGTGGGCGATTTAAGTGAACAAGCGCAGCTATGTATAAAATAACAAACCCCACATAAGCCCAAAAACTCGTGCCAAAGCTAATATCAGCAAGCGACATGATTTTAACCATACTAACAAGTACGCCAATTAAAAATATTTCCGACATAATCCAGGGCTCTAACGCAAGGGTGAACTTTAGTAGTCGCCTTGCTATGCCCTCTGGTAATGTTTTTAAAAGCCCAAGATGCAAAGGAATTAAAATAAGAAGCAAACCCATAGGTAGAGCAATAATGCTCAAATCAATAAATAAGCCAAGCAGTTCACTATCGTAATTAAATAAAATTCGAGCCGCGTCGGGCAGAGTAATAGTTTGAGTAATACCACTACTGCTAAAAGAAATAAAAGGGTAAAACATACTGCTCAGCAGCATTAATAGTGCGCTAAAGCTTAGTGCAACTATACGACTATCGTGATTAACATCGGCTTCGCAAAGTTTATGGTGGCAATGTGGGCATATCGCCATTTGTTTTGCGATTATGCGAGGTATATCTATGATCAGATCGCAGCAGGGGCATACAGTTTGCAATTTAATACCAAGCAAGAAGAATATTTCTTCAATTTTGCTATATTTAATACATTAATACAACGCGTTCTGCTATCAAGCTGTTCGTTATATAAAGGAAGCGTGTGAAATATTATTTTTACTACATATTAATGTGGCTCTTTATTTGCTCGAAAAATGCTGTGGCTATTAATAAAGAGCGAGAGGTAATGATCGCTGCGAGCGCATCAATTCCACCCTATGTTTTTGTAAAAACAGACTCGGGTATACACCTAAATTTAATAAAAGCCGCGTTAAAGGCCAATGGATTTGCCAATATTAATGTGCAATATATGTCGAATAAACGCGCTGAGCATCAATTACATAATAAAGGAGTAGATATACTTTTAAATTATGCTGGAGGAATTAGTGCGGGTATTTATCCAAGTAAAACGGTACTTAGTTATGAAAATGTGGCCATTACACTCAAGCGAAATAAATATAACATTGATAAAATAGAAGGCATGTTTAATAAAAACGTTCTTGCTTTTCAAAATGCAACGGCATATCTGCCTCCTATATTCAAAAGGAATGTTAAACACTTTAGCTCATATCAAGAGGTTATTAATCAAAAAGCGCAGGTAGATAAGCTGTTAAAAGGTTGGGTTGATGTAATTGTGTTAGATAAGCGTATTTTTTACTATTACTACAATCAACATAAATCCCCCGAAGCTGTGCAAATTTACACTTTATTTCCAAAAGCAGATCGACCCGCTTATTTTAACAACTTCTCTTTAGCTACTGAGTTTGATATTGGTTTGGCGCTCATCAAGCAAAATGGTACTTATAAAAGGATTGTTGATGAAGGCCAAACCCATTCATCAATCAAATAAAGCCACTGTTTGACGTGTAAGCGCTATTAGCTCACCCGACTGCGACCATATACAGCCATCTTCTAAACCGTAACCATCTTTTGAATGATGAGTGATTGCTTCAAAGCCAAGCCATTCTCCAGGTGTTAAGTTTGGCTCTTGCACAAATTCTAAATACCACGACATGCTACTTGCAGGAGCGGGTTGTTTAAACATTTGTAAAAGTGTTGGCGGCCATGCATCGGTAAGTGCAATCACATGGGCTTCAGTTATTTGTTCGGGCGTATGTTTAAAGCGCATCCAGCCACCTAAATGAGAGGTTTCTGCACTACTAAATGGCATAGCACCTTGCTGTGGGCACAAATCAACATGTTGGAAAAATTCAGGCATCTGACCTTTTATAAAAGGTAACGTGTGGCGCTCATCTACTGGCTTTAAACCCAAAGACTTCGAAACAGGCACATTAATACCCGACTCTCTACTTTTAGCAAAACACGCTTGTACAATTACGCACACTTGTTCATTTTGAATCGCTTTGGCGAGTACCTGTGTACTGCTTTTACCTTGGCGCAGTATTTCAACAGACAATGAAAAAGGAGTATCGGCAAGTAATGGTCCTACAAAATTAGTACTGAGTGAAAGTAAGCGACGATCATCCGTTACCTTACCTCTGATTGCTTGATACAACAGTGCGGCTGAAAGCCCACCAAAAGCAGTTCTGCCTTGGCACCAGTTTTCTGGAAATTGCATTGTACTATTTAATTGTTCTGTATTTTCGGCTTGACCAATTTTTTCCGCTTGTTGAAGTAGTTGCTCAAAATGCATAGAAGATATCCTTTTGTAGTGCGATTTAATAAATTTATAACACAATCAAACTAGTCAGACCAGTAATTAAAAGCGTCCCTGGCGGTGTAAAAATCACCATTCCTTACAACTATTAGGGTTATTTTGTAAATAAATCACAAAAAATGAATTTTTTTTCATTTTTACAGTTGAAATAAGTTTGGAGCAACCCTATTTACTAGTCATCGAACGTTTAACGAATATTGAAGTTGGAGAGATTTCATGGGTAAAATTATTGGAATAGATTTAGGTACTACAAACTCTTGTGTTGCAGTACTTGATGGTGGCAAAGCACGTGTTATTGAAAACGCGGAAGGCGATCGCACAACCCCGTCTATTATTGCTTATACGCAAGACGGCGAAACATTAGTAGGTCAATCTGCTAAGCGTCAAGCGGTTACTAACCCGACAAACACATTATTTGCAATTAAGCGTTTAATTGGTCGTCGCTTTGAAGACGAAGAAGTACAACGCGATATCGGCATCATGCCGTTTAAAATTGTTAAAGCTGATAACGGCGATGCATGGGTAGAAGCGGGCGGCGAAAAACGCGCTGCACCACAAATTTCTGCTGAAGTACTGAAAAAAATGAAGAAAACAGCTGAAGACTTCTTAGGTGAAGAAGTAACTGAAGCCGTAATCACAGTACCTGCATACTTTAATGATTCACAACGTCAAGCTACGAAAGATGCTGGTCGTATTGCGGGTCTTGAAGTTAAACGTATTATCAATGAGCCAACTGCTGCGGCACTTGCTTACGGCATGGATAAAAACCGTGGCGAAAACGTAGTTGCAGTATATGACTTAGGTGGCGGTACTTTCGATTTATCAATCATTGAAATTGATGAAGTTGAAGGCGAGCACACATTTGAAGTACTAGCTACAAACGGCGACACTCACTTAGGTGGTGAAGATTTCGATAACCGCGTAATCAATTACTTAGTAGCTGAATTCAAGAAAGATCAAGGCTTAGACCTTAAAAATGATCCGCTTGCAATGCAACGTGTTAAAGAAGCTGCTGAAAAAGCAAAAATTGAACTTTCATCTGCACAGTCTACAGAAGTAAACCTTCCGTATGTAACTGCTGATGCATCTGGTCCTAAGCACATGAACGTGAAACTAACACGTGCTAAGCTTGAGTCACTAGTTGAAGATTTAGTAACTAAAACAATTGAGCCACTTAAACGTGCACTTGCTGATGCTGATTTATCAGTAAGCGACATCAACGACATTATTCTTGTTGGTGGTCAAACACGTATGCCTTTAGTACAAAAAATCGTTGCAGAGTTCTTCGGTAAAGAGCCTCGTAAAGATGTTAACCCTGATGAAGCAGTAGCCGNGTAGGCGCAGCGATTCAAGGTGGTGTACTTGCTGGTGACGTTAAAGATGTACTATTACTAGACGTTTCTCCATTATCTCTAGGTATTGAGACAATGGGTTCAGTAATGACTGCATTGATTGAGAAAAACACGACGATTCCTACTAAGAAATCGCAAACGTTCTCAACAGCTGAAGATAATCAATCTGCTGTAACAATCCATGTACTTCAAGGTGAGCGTAAACGTTCAAGCGACAATAAATCTCTAGGTCAATTTAACCTAGAAGGTATTCGTCCAGCACAACGTGGTACACCACAAATCGAAGTAACATTTGATGTTGATGCCGATGGTATCTTACATGTATCTGCTAAAGATAAAGATACAGGTAAAGAGCAAAAAATTACTATTCAAGCATCTTCAGGCTTAAGCGATGACGAAATTGAAGCGATGGTTCGTGATGCAGAAGCACATGCTGAAGACGATAAAAAGTTTGAAGAACTTGTAGCTGCTCGTAACCAAGCTGACGCTTTAGTTCACGGTACACGTAAGCAAATTGAAGAAGCTGGCGATGCATTACCAAACGAAGACAAAGAAGCAATTGAAGCTGCTGTTGTAGATTTAGAAGCTGCAATTAAGAGCGACAATAAAGAAGAGATTGAAGCTAAAACTCAAGCTCTTGCTGAAAAGTCTCAAAAACTAATGGAAATTGCTCAAGCGAAAGCACAGCAAGGTTCAGCAGACGCTGGCGAACAACAGTCAACTAAGCAAGACGACGACGTTGTTGATGCAGAGTTCGAAGAAGTGAAAGACGACAAGTAATTGTTGCTACCGCTTCTCGCTAGCCAAAAACACTTAACTCAGTTAGGTGTTTAGGTTAGGATGAACAATTGAGGCGCGCGAGCAATAGCTTGTCGCGCCTTTTGCATGTATTCAAGGTTTAAAAATTCAATGATAAATCGATGCGATTTATCGATTTATCCTGCAGCTTACGCTGTAAACAGAAAAGAGTAGTGTGATAGATATGTCAAAACGCGATTATTACGAAGTCCTCGGCGTAAGCAAAGATGCGAGTGAGCGAGACATAAAAAAAGCGTATAAACGCTTAGCGATGAAATATCATCCAGATCGTACCGCAGGCGATAAAGATCTCGAAATAAAATTTAAAGAAGTTAAAGAAGCGTACGAAATACTAACCGATGATCAAAAACGTCAAATGTATGACCAACATGGTCACGCAGCCTTTGAACAAGGTGGTGGCGGTGGTCACGGTGGTTTTGGTGGCGGACATGGCGACTTTGGTGATGTATTTGGCGATGTATTTGGCGATATTTTTGGTGGCGGCGGTGGTCGACGTCAATCTCGTCAACAACGTGGATCTGATTTACGTTACAACATGGACTTAAGCTTAGAAGAAGCTGTTCGTGGTAAAGAAGTTGAAATTAAAGTACCTACATGGGTTGGTTGTGAGCCATGTGATGGCAGTGGTGCTAAAGCGGGTTCTAAACCTAAAACATGTACTACATGTCATGGTGCTGGCCAGGTGCAAATGCGCCAAGGTTTCTTTGCTGTTCAGCAAACGTGTCCAACGTGTCAGGGACAAGGTCAAATTATTTCAGACCCTTGTAACAGTTGTCATGGACAAGGCCGCGTAGAAAAAACTAAAACGCTTTCAGTTAAAATTCCAGCTGGCGTTGATACAGGCGACCGTATTCGCTTAACGGGTGAAGGCGAAGCCGGAATGCATGGCGCGCCATCGGGCGACTTGTATGTGCAAGTATCGGTTCGTGAACATGAAATATTTGTACGTGAAGCGAATAATTTATATTGTGAAGTACCAATTAGCTTTACTACAGCAGGCCTAGGTGGCGAAATTCAGGTGCCAACACTTGATGGTCGTGCAAAACTTAAAATACCGTCTGAAACTCAAACGGGCAAAATGTTCCGTATGCGTGGCAAAGGTGTTAAGTCTGTACGCAGTGGTGCCCAAGGCGATCTAATTTGTAAAGTGGTAATCGAAACGCCAGTTAATCTTAACGAGCGTCAACGTGAACTACTTCAAGAGTTAGATGAAAGCATGGGCACAGATAGCTCTAAAAACCGTCCTAAAGAGCAAGGCTTTTTTGACGGTGTTAAAAAGTTTTTTGATGATTTAACTAAATAAATTTAAATTATTATGAACAAAAAAACGACGCTTTTAGCGTCGTTTTTTTTGCTTTAAACTTAATTTTTGTTACTGTGAATAAAAAAGATGAAACAGCATGACACCAGCAATAGATCTGCTTAAAAAGCAAAAAAAAACCTTTGAAGTACTCAGTTATGAGCACGATAAGAATAATAGTCATTACGGGCTTGAAGCCGTTGAAAAGTTAAATTTAGACAGTGCACAAGTATTTAAAACCTTAGTACTTGAAACACATGAAGGGCATCTGATTGTTGCTGTAACGCCTGTATCTCAACAAGTTAATTTAAAACAGTTAGCTAAATTATGTGGGGCTAAAAAAGTAATTATGGCTGCCCCACAAAAAGTACAAGTTAGTACCGGTTATATTTTAGGAGGGGTGAGTCCGCTTGGACAAAAAAAACGTCTAGCTACGTTTATTCATAGCAGTGCTTCTCTCTTTGACACTATTTATGTGAGCGCCGGAAAAAGAGGCTTAGAAATAGCACTCTCGCCAACTGATTTAGCCTTATTGACCAATGCAAAATTTGGCGATTTATAAATTTTATTTTTATAATTACCTTCTATACCAAAAATTAATTTAAGTTAGGCCATTTGCTCAATCCCCTATTTATAACTACATTGGGAGTATCTTTATACCGTTAATATTTAATACCAAACGGTATTACACTTTTTGTATATGGCTGTTTGTATGAACCTTTTAGATGTTGATTATTTTGCGATACTAGTGGCTGCACTGTCTTCTTTTATGCTTGGTGGTATATGGTATTCAAAAGCTCTCTTTAAAAATGCCTGGCTAGAAAGTATTGGCTTAACTGATCTGGATTTACAATCGGCTAACCCTAAGTTGATATTTGGTGGCAGTTTTTTTTTAGTTTTTATAGCGGCTTTAATGCTATCTCTTTTTTTAGGTAAGGATGCAAGCGTAGGTGAAAGTATAGGAGCCGGCTTTGTGATCGGCTTTTTTTGGATCAGTAGTTCATTTGGATTGAGTTATATATTTGAGCAACGCCCTCTAAAGCTTTTTTTAATTAACGGGGGGTACCATATTTTACAATTTTCGTTAATGGGGCTCATTTTAGGGATATGGCCGTAAGATTTAAATAATCAGCAAATCCAAATTTGATCCTTATCTACGAGTAGAGTAGTTTTATATAATCCCATTATACAATTTGGTAAAGAAACTAATGAAAATATTAGTTGTTGATGATATGCCACTCATGCGACACGTATTAATTAATATGCTTAGAAAACTAGAGTATAGCAATATCGTTGAAGCAACTGATGGATTGCAAGCTTTGGTATTTCTGCGTAATCAACATTTCGATTTGGTTATTACTGACCTTCATATGCCAAAAATGGATGGCGTTAGTTTACTTACTAACATTCGAAAAGATAATGAACTCGCTGATATTCCCGTTTTAATGGTTACTTGTGAAGACAGTACAGATAAAGTTAAGCAAGTTATTGCAGCTAAGGTATCAGGGTTTATAGTCAAACCTTTTAATATGAATGTATTGTCATCTCAGTTAAACCGCTTCTTTTTTAAAGATTAGGATGTATTTATTTATAGCCACAAAACTATTATGAGCTTTTTCAATAAACATACCGCATAAAAATTCTAAGTTCCTGTTATAACCTTTACCTATCTAAACTGATATCATAGTTAATTACTTTTTATAATCCAGTAGGACGTAATGGCAAAACCCAATAAAAAAGGCCCTACTAAAACGGTCGATATTTTTTGCTCAGCCTGTAAAGCTTCCTTATTTAAATACCGAAAAGGAGGCAAAGGAGCATTAGTTAAGTGTTTTAAAGAGCGTATTAGTCAAGACTTTACACAAGAGCCCTGTATTTGCCCTAATTGCAGTCGGCCATTTGCCCGAGAAGCGATTATTCGCGGTGCGCCGGCCTATAAAATAATTGGCGGCAAAGTAACCTTTAAATAAGGTATATGAAGTAATATTAAACCGCAATAATACTTAATTAAGCGAATAAGTATAAAGCCTTGTGCATGCGGACATATGGCCTTGTTAGAATTTACCATATTGATAGAATCGCCCGGTTTGCTGTTTCAATGAATGAAAAAATACCCTCCCCATGGATCGGGCCAGTTTATTGGGTTATTTAAAAATGGATAAAGGATAGTTTCGTGATAGCACTCTTATTTGACATCATAGGCATGACAGGTACTTTTTTAGTAGTTGGTTCATTTTTTTTACTGCAGCTAGGTAAAACATCTCCAGCTAGCTTAACGTATAATATGATGAATTTAACAGGGGCAATTTTACTGTTAATTAGCCTTTGTTATAACTTTAATTTAGCGAGCTTTGTAATCGAGATATTTTGGATTGCAGCGTCGTTAATTGGCTTATATAAATATGTTAAAAATAGATCAACATTAGCTACAAATTAATTGTTTTTTAATTTAATGCTAAACAGATCGCTGTAAACATAGTTGTTTATGGCGATTTTTGTTTTTAAACACTTTAAAACTGTTGTTAACAAAAAGTTTATATCTCTGCTAGAGATTAGCCGTTACACTAGCGCCCTAAAATTTTCTTGGCTATTTTTTGCGAGTTCTTCATGTTTTCTTTTTCTAAAAAAATCATTACTGTTTGTGTGTTACTCGTACTTATATTAGTTGTTACGTTTTGGCTTGGTCGTTCTCATGATGTTGAGCAAGCAACCTACCAGGCTGAGCGCCAAGTTACGCAATTAAATAACTATATTGATACTGAGCTTGCTCGTTTTTCTGCTATTCCCCAGTTACTTACCTATAACTCGTTAATGATAGACTTTGTAGATGCGCAGCCACAGCACTATAACGCTATTAATAACTACCTTGCTGATATTCAACAAGCTAGCGGTGCCTCAGATATTTTTGTTCTAAATACTCAAGGCGAAGTTATTGCCAGTAGTAATTGGCAAGCAGATTATACTTTTTTAGGTAGCAACTTTGCGTTTAGACCTTATTTCAAACGTGCATTTGCAGGCGAAAAAGTAGCGTACTTTGCATTAGGCATGCGCTCTAAAGAGCGTGGTATTTACTTTTCACAAGCAGTATATCGCGACAATAAAGCCATTGGTGTTGTTGTGTTAAAAGTGAATGTAAGTAAATTTGAGGATGACAGAGAGCTTCTAAATACTTCAAAGGGTAGTCACTTTTTTTTGCAGCTTGCAGATGAGGTAATTGCAATGTCAGACATGCAAACGTGGCGATTAAACAGCTTCACTGAACTTGATATAACTATGCGCAGAGATATTAAATCTCGTCGGGCTTATTTAGATCATCAGCCTTTGTATATTAAGCAGTTTCAATTTTCTAATGAAGGTATTAAACATTTAAAAATAGATAAAAAACTTTACGTAATGTCGCAAAGACCTTTACGATATTTTAATGCCACAATGAACGTACTCGTTGATATAACAAAAGTTAATTCAGCTCAACTGCCACGCTTATTTTGGGTATTTATTATCTGTAGCTTAGTTATTATTATTAGTTATATTTTATTAACTCGGTTTGCGGGTTATAAAAAGCTGGTGTACTCCAGACATAGCCTTGAACTTGAAGTCCTTGAGCGCACTCAGGCTTTGGAAAAAGTACAAACGGCTTTAGTGCAGTCTGCAAAGCTTGCGACAATAGGACAGCTAAGTGCAGGAATCAACCACGAAATAAACCAGCCGCTCAGTGCTATTAATACTTATTTAGCTTCGGCAAAGCGTTTATTAGCTAAAGGAAATACTTCAGCACTTGGTGAAAGCTTAGTAGTGATTGAGGGATTAGTTAATCGAGTGCACCAAATTGTAGGTCAGTTAAAGCATTTTAGTAAACCTTCAAAAATGCAGCTCAGACCTTACCCTCTTGCAGGGCTTGTTAATAACGCATTAATGATTTCTAGCGCGCAGTTAAAGCAAGATAACGTACAAGTAGAGCCACCTCAGTTTGATGAAACAGTCGTTGTGTGGGTCGATTCGCTTAAATTTGAACAAGTACTGGTTAATTTAATTACTAATGCTAGCCAAGCTATGAATGGCGCAATTATTCGTAACTTAAGTTTTCAGCTGGAGTGTTTTGAAGAGCGAGTAAAACTGTCGATTTTAGATACTGGCTCTGGTATTGAGCAACATGCATTTGGTAATTTATTTGAACCTTTTTATAGTACTAAATCAAGTAAAGGTTTAGGCCTTGGTTTATCTATATCAAAACAAATAATAGATTCGTTTAATGGTTGTTTGAGCGCGCACAATCGAGTTGAAGGCGGGGCTGAATTTATAATTAGCCTCTCTAACAGGCAGGAAAATAAAGATGATTGATAGCTCCCCATGTAATCACATAATAGTCATTGATGATGAAGCAATGATCAGAGACTCTTTAAAGCAATTGCTCACTCTCGAAGGATACACCGTTGAGTGCTTTAATGACGCAAGTACCGCTCTTAGCAAACTCAATAGGCGCTTTGCTGGAGTTGTGCTGAGCGATATAAATATGCCGAACATGGATGGCTTAACGCTTTTAGAGCAAATAACGGCTTTTGATAGTGAGCTCCCTGTAATATTTTTAACTGGCTACGCTGATGTATCGATAGCAGTTAAAGCGATGCAATTAGGTGCGTATGATTTATTTGAAAAACCAGTTAACGAACATCTTCTTGATTGCATAGCACGAGCGTGCGACAAACGAAGCCTTGTTATGGAGAACCGCGCATTAAAAGTAGCTGTACAGAAAACCTCAGCCCCAGGTGTACGCATACTAGGTGACACACCTAAAATGCAACACATGATGCACTTATTAAACACAATTATAGATACCCCAACCGATGTAATGATTGAAGGTGAAACTGGCACAGGTAAAGAACTTGTAGCGCGGTATCTACATGATCAGAGTAATCGCTCTAGCTGTAATTTTGTTGCTATTAATTGTGGCGCAGTACCAGAGCAGTTAATAGAAAGCGAATTGTTTGGTGCAGCAAGTGGTGCATATACAGGGGCTACTCAAAGTCGAAAAGGTAAGTTTGAATATGCACAAGGTGGTACGGTCTTTTTAGATGAAATAGAAAGCACTCCAATGGCACTGCAAGTTAAGTTATTACGCGTATTAGAAGAGCGAAAAGTAACACCTGTAGGCGATAACAAAGCAATTGATTTAAACATCAGAATTGTTGCAGCTACAAAAGTAGACTTACTTGCGTTAGTTGAAAAGGGTGATTTTAGAGCTGATTTATATTACAGACTTAGTTTGGTTAACGTTAATATTCCGCCATTACGAGAGCGAAAAGCTGACATATTACTTTTGTTTAAACACTTTAGCTCTATTGCTGCAACTCGCTATCATAAGCCGCCGGCGGCAGTAAATTACGAAATACAACAGCGGTTAGTTGCCTATGACTGGCCGGGCAATGTGAGAGAGCTAAGAAATCAAGCAGAGCGAGCTGTATTACTTGGTGCCGAACTTGCCTTTGCTGAAGTTAAAACACAACAATTAGGTGGCTTATCTCCCGATTTAAGCTTATCTGAAAAAGTCTCTTTTTATGAGCAGTCACTTATTGAGTACGCGCTTGAGCAAAACCACGGCAGTATTAAAAACACCATGGAAACACTGCAAATTGCTCGTAAAACACTTTACGATAAAATGAGTAAATACAATCTTAATAGAGATATGTTTACTGACTAAATGTGTGGGTTTGGTGACAAGACCCACTTTCTTATGTGTGGTAATTCACACGCTTTTATTTAAATTAAACGACTTATTTTAGTAAGCTATTGAAATAGATTGCTTTTATACACTTGGCAGTAAAGTTGCCTTATTAGCGCTACAACAAGTAGATTCTAATAATTAGGGCACACGATGACAAAAACTACACACACCTGTATTTTATTTCTATCCTATGGTTGCTTAGCTACATTTTCACACACATCTTTTGCTGCAGAGTACGCTGTATACGGTAAAGCCGAAGTACAAATTGCCAGTACTGATACGGGCATAATGCGTTATGCCGAAGAGGGTACTCAAATTGAAGCGCCATACTCGCGTATTGGTATTAAGGGCGATCATAAACTTAACGAATATTTAAGTGCTGTTTTTAAATATGAGGTACAAGTTAAAGGTTTTGAAGAAGATGATACGCAAGAGCCTTTTACTGCACGTAATACTTACTTAGGTTTAAAAGGTGCTTTTGGTGAAGTTGTTGTAGGTCGTAACGACACTCGCTTTAAATACTCTGAAGGTAAACTCGATAACTTTAACGAAACTCAAGCCGATATGGCACAGGTTATTGCAGGTCAAGACCGCCTCGGTGACACAATAACTTACACCTCAAACTATTGGCATAATACGCAGTTTTCATTTACTTATGCGCCAAAAGATGACAATAAAGACGATAAAGCAGGCTTTGCTGCTACGCTTATTTATGGCGACCGTAATTTAAAAAGTACTTCATATTATGTGTCGTTCAGTCATGTAGATTCACTTAACAATGTAAAAGCAAGCCGCCTTGTTGGTGTTTATAAGTTCGAACAATTACAACTTGGTGCGTTATACCAACATTCAGAATCAGTAGATGGCACAAAGTCGGGCAATGGTTACGTATTAAGTGCCAGTTATACACTTGATAAGTGGGTGCCAAAAATTCAATTTGGTAAAGATGACTCAACTCTTCGTCAAGCATCTGAGGCAACGCAATGGAGCACAGGCCTTGATTATGTATTTGATAAGCAAACTACAGCTTATCTTTTATATACCGATCTTAATTTAGAAGAACAAGACGACAGCAGTGTTGCGCTTGGTCTTAAATACAAGTTTTAGAGGCTAGCCATGACAGATAATATATTGACGCAAGAACCAGATAAGAACAGACATTTTCAATGGCTTTTTTTAGTACTGGGCCCTTTAGTAATGCTATTAACATGTTTACTTGATCCGCCAACAGGAATGTCGGTTGCGGCATTTAAAACCGCAGGTATAGCGTTTTGGATGGCATCGTGGTGGGTAAGTGAAGTTGTACCAATTCCGGCAACTGCATTGCTACCACTGGTAATATCACCACTGGCTGACATAGCAGCAATAAAAAGTGTGGCTGCGCCATATGCACACCCGTTAATCTTTTTATTTTTAGGCGGATTTTTAATCTCTATCGCTATGGAGCGATGGGGGTTACATAAACGTATAGCGCTTAGCACCATGTTATATGCGGGTAAAAAACCAAGTTTACAAATTTTAGCTATGATGCTTGTTACTGCATTTTTATCTATGTGGATGTCTAATACTGCGACAGCCGTAATGATGTTGCCTATTGCACTTTCAATTACCAATTTGGTTAAGCAATCAGACCCAAGTAATGAAGGGTTTGGCAAAGCATTGCTACTATCAATTGCTTATGGTGCAAGCATTGGTGGTATTGCTACTTTAATTGGTACACCGCCTAATGCATTAATGGCTGCATACCTATCTGACAGTTACCAAATTGAAATAGGCTTTGCTCAGTGGATGATTGTAGGCGTACCACTGTCTTTAAGTATGCTTATTATTAGTTGGGTTTGGCTTACCAAATTTGCGTATAAAGTAGATGCTAATGTTAAAAACGATCAAAAAATTGATACCAAAGCGGTATTTTCTGAACAGTTAAAAAAGCTTGGAATAATGCAACGCGCAGAAAAAGGCGTATTGTTTGTATTTGTGCTTGCTGCACTTTGCTGGATATTTAGACCTTTATTGGGTGATATAACAGGTCTTAAAATTTCAGATACTACAATTGCAATTGCTGCTGCATTACTGCTGTTTGTAATGCCTGCTAATAAAGGCAGTGATGAGCGTATTCTTGATTGGCAAAACGCCTCACAAGTGCCTTGGGGCGTATTGCTATTGTTTGGGGGCGGACTTACGCTTGCATCTCAAATTAAATCGTCAGGTCTTGCCGAGTTTATTGCTCACATGATTGAAGGCGCAAGTGCGATTCCTCTTGTTATGAGCGTACTTGTTGTGGTTGCTTTAATTACATTTTTAACTGAAATTACAAGCAATACAGCAACCGCTGCAGGTTTCTTACCGTTATTAGGTCCTGTTGCTGAATCGATAACAGGTTCACCCCTTGTATGGGTTATTCCTGCTGCTATTGCGTGTAGTTGCGCATTTATGATGCCTGTAGCAACACCACCAAACGCTATTGTGTTTGGCTCAGGGCAAATTCAAATGCGCGACATGATAAGAGCCGGCTTTGTGCTAAATATTGTCGCCATTGTATTAATTACGCTAGTGACAATGACTATCGCAGCGCAAGTATTTGGCTTTTAAAGCTGTACTAAATTAGTTCCAACCAGTAGCTTTGTTTATATTTACAGTTTTAAACAAAGCTACTCTTTATACTTATTTATATTGCTCAAGAAGCTCTTTTTTAGATAATTAGTGTTATTGCTCGAAAAACAGAACAAGGTTATAGTCTGCGGTAACTTTAAAAATTGAGTAATCTATTTTGAGCACCGACACATCACAGGCAATGCCTTTAATTCCCCTATTTGATGAATTGCAAAAAAGCTTTCTCGAAACACCTTACTTGCCAATTGATAAACGTCTCGTTTTATTAAAAAAACTCCGTGTACGTATTGTTGAACTTGAGCAAGAGCTAGTGGATGCTGCTTCAAAAGACTTTGGTTACAGAACCGCTTTCGATACTCTACTTGGCGATATATTGCCTACGGTTCAAACACTCGCGCACATTATCAAAAAGCTACCAAAATGGGCAAAGCCAAGTAATCGCTCTGTAGGTTTAAGTTTGTGGCCTTCAAAAGTAAGTGTTAATTACCAACCTAAAGGTGTGGTTGGTATTATTGCACCGTGGAATTACCCGATTCAGTTAGCGTTAGTACCTGTGCTTACCGCCATAGCTGCCGGTAATAGAGTTATGCTCAAATTAAGCGAGTTTACACCTCACACAAACGCCGTTATCGAAAAAATATTTAAAGACGACATGCAAGCGCATTGCAAAATAATACAAGGCGGTAGCGACGTAGCCGCGCAGTTTTCATCACTACCATTTGCTCATTTATTATTTACGGGGTCATCGGCCGTTGGTAAATTAGTAATGGCTTNGAGCCGTAATTTAACACCAGTAACGCTTGAACTCGGTGGTAAATCGCCAGTTATTATTACGCAAAATGCCGATATTAAAAAAGCGGCGCAAGCTTTACTGTTTGGAAAAATGGCCAACGCAGGGCAAATATGCGTTGCTCCCGACTACGTATTTGTACCCAAAGAGCTTGAGCATCAGTTGGTTCAGCAATTATGCGAGCTTTATAAAAAGCACTTTAAAGACGGTGTTGAAGGTAAAAACTTAACCTCTATTATTAGCGATGCACACTATAAACGTTTAGCAACCTACTTAGAGCAAGCCCAAGAGCTTGGCGCAAACATTATTAAGCCACTTGAGCAAAACCAGCAAGATGAGCAAAAACATCGTATGGGGCTGCACTTAGTGACTCAAGTTACTGACGAATTGCAGCTTATGCAAGATGAGCTATTTGGTCCAATATTACCAATAATGAGTTATGAAAAGCTCGACAGCGCAATTGACTATATTAAAGCCCATCACCACCCGTTAGCGCTTTATATTTTAGGGCAAGATAAGCACGCTCAAGAATACATTATGAAGCAAACAATCAGTGGCACTGTGGCAATAAACGATACGTTAGTGCAAGTAACTGCTGACGATGCCCCTTTTGGTGGTGTAGGGCATTCAGGAATGGGGCATTATCATGGCATAGAAGGGTTTTTAACGTTTAGCCATGCTAAAAACACGTTAGTATCGGGCTCGTTTAATCCTCGTATTGTTATGCTGCTAAAACAAAGCAAACTTCTTATTAAGCTACTAAAGTGGCTTTACATAAAATAAGAGTATGTTGATTTTGTAAAGTTGAATAGATTTTGAACTTGCTAAATCAAGATATTAAAAAGGCTGAATTACGTTATGTAATTCAGCCTTTTTAGATTAGTTTCAAACTAAGGTCTTAAACTCTTAAACTTTAAAATAAGACTTTAAAATAAGCGACCTTCGCCAGCATAGGTACCCACTTGTATTTTTGCATAAATGGCATCGGCTTTTTCTTTAGCTTCTTCAATTTCTTTAGGCAGCATTTTACGCTCATCAAGTTTGCGGCTATGACTCGCTTGCATATTGCCGTTGTACTCAGCGATAGTATTCCAAATGTACGACTTTTCTAAATCTTTTGGCATACCTAGCCCTTCAAAATACATGAGGGCTAAATTGAATTGTGCTAAAGAGTAATTGTTTGCAGCTGCTTTTTCGTACCAGTTGCGTGCCGCTTCATAATCTCGCGTAACGCCCACGCCATTAGAATACATTACACCTAAATTAAACTGAGCCGCAGGCAGGTTTTTATTGGCTGCTTTTTCAAATAAGGTAACAGCCATTTGGTGATCAAGCTTTACGCCTTTACCTTCGTCGTATAAAACAGCTAACGCAAACATTGAATCCGGGTGGTTCTTTTTAACGCCTTGTTGATAAAGCGCAGCAGCTTTGCGGTAATCGCGTGTTACACCGTATCCACCTTCGTATAATTTAGCTAGTTCGTAAATTCCTGGCGCAAAACCTTTATCGGCAAGGTATTGAAATTCTTTTAGGGCGACTGCAAATTCACCTTCGTTAGCTGCTCTTATGCCATCTTCTAATGTTGCATGAGCGAAAGGGCTGGCAAGTAAAACGCCAGCAAGAACGAGTGCTTTCAAATTAAACTGTGACATATTAATGTCTCCAATTAGTAATAGTTACGATAGGTTTTAGGGCCAGTATATCTTGCCGCGATTAAATAGCGCCTAAATAGAACAAGTTTTAATCCCGAAAGGTAAACAGACTTTAGTTAAATGCTAAATTATTAAATTTTTGCACTATTTGCGCATTTTAAACGTTTAATACTCAATGCATTTAAGTAGAGACTAAATCGGTTATTATAAATAGATGCAAAAAAGGGTGTCTACTGTTATGTTTTACGCCAGCTTTAGCGCAAACGCAAGGCGATACCTTATCAGATCGTGCGTATAAAATGTAAATAACAGCGCGGTGGACTTTTAAGGTAAGTAAACGAGTTTAAGAAGTGTAAGATACAGATTTTATAGAAAATTTAAAGAAATAAAAAAAGCCCGTTAGGGCTTTTTTGAGTCATATTAACCGTCACTAATATGAGCAATGTAGCAAGTAAATGTGATATTTGATGTTATTACTTGGGTCGAGTAAGTAATAACACGAAGCGGCACGCTCTTCTTTTAATGTGTCAGCATCCTTGCTGAATATTCTTCCGTAGGCACTGAGGTCGTTACACTGTGTTTGTGCGAACGATTATCAGTTAGATCTAAATGCAAGTCAATACTTAAATGATAATTATTATCAAATGAGTTTTGAGCTTTGCCACAATCTAAATAATAGAGAAGGTTATGCTTAATAATTTCAAAGCAAAAAAACTAAAACAGATATGCCTTGCTGTAAGTATGTTGTTTTTATGTAGTTGTTCGGCATCTTTTACTTACAATAATTTGAGTTGGCTTTCATCATTTTGGGTTGACGATTATGTTGATTTAAATAAAAAGCAAAATACACAGCTAAAAAACATAATTACAACAACACAAAATTGGCACCGAACTACCCAGTTACCCGCCTACAGACAAGACATACAAAATATAAAAGTATTGTTTAACCAAACATTGGAGGCTAAACAATTAAAAACACAGGTTGTGCTTGCAAAACAACATTGGCAGAACCTACTTGGATACGCAAAACTGCCTTTAGCTGAGCTTGGGGCAACCTTATCAAGTGAGCAAAGAGGTGAGCTTTTAGACAATATCCAAATAAAAATTAACGACGAACGTGAAGAGTTTAACGAACAAACCCCGCTTGAGCGAAAAAGTGAGCGTTTAGAAGAGCAATTTGAATACTACGAGCAGTGGATAGGCAAGCTTAATAAACAACAAAAAGCGCTGATTAAATCAACTAATGAGCAACATCAAGACTCAGGAGCGCTGTGGTTAGAGTACAAGCAAACCCGTTTGAATGCGGCCAAACAGGTATTTACAAATGCTGAAATTACAAAAAAAGAATTTATAAATCAGTTGAGTACAGTTATTAAAGAGCGCGAACTTTATATGAGCGACGCACTATTGAAAAGCAATGAAGCAAACTTAAATTTATATATAAATTTACTCTACGAATTAAACCTAACTCTAAATGATAAACAACGCCAAAGCGTTAATGATCAATTTGATGAGTTAATTGAGACCTTAAACGATATAATAGAAAACTAAATTGTGCGTGAATTATTAAGTTTTAAATTAGCTGTTTAGGCTGGTTTGTTTTTAAACGTAAAAAATGCTTTTTAAAGGGCAATATATGGTTACAGATTTGAAAAGTATCTTAAACACTTGGTATCTCAATAGGGACAACCAAGAATGGGTTTTAGCTACTTTGTACAAAATTGAAGGCTCTAGCTACAGAAAACTAGGGGCTATGATGCTTATTTCGAGCCTAGGCGAGCGCTTGGGGATGCTTTCAGGAGGCTGTTTAGAAGCTGACATACAGCGCCACGCTAAACAAGTAATGAGTACTTTAACCAGTAAAACCATTAGTTATGATGCCACCGATGAAGACGATTTAACATTTCAACTTGGCATTGGTTGTGGGGGCATAGTACACATTTTACTGCAGCCTATTCATAAGGCTAATGACTATTTACAGTTAGAGCTTGTATCTAAAGCACTTAATGAGAATAAACCAGGGCGATACCTTCAACAAGTAAGCCCCATTTTGCCAGCCGGTAGTGGTGTATTTACGCAAAATGATGAGTTGCATGGTTTATCAATGAACCGCAAAGCGCAATTGGTAGAATTACAAGGCGCTACGTGCTTGCAAACCTCTATTTATCCACCGCCCCATCTATTAATAGTAGGTGGCGGCGCAGATGCAGTTCCGGTTTATACATTTGCCAAACAACTTGGTTGGAGTGTAACTGTATGGGATACACGGGCGGCTAATGCAAAAAGACAATATTTTAAAAATGCAGATGCTATTTTGCGCATCACACCGAGTGAGTTAAAAGAATATTGCATAACTCATAAAGTCGATGCGACTATTTTAATGGCTCACAGCGTTGAACTTGACGCCAGTACGTTGGCTCAATTTAAAGATGTTCCGTTTAAATATATAGGATTATTGGGTCCTAAGCACAGACGTGAACAAGTTTTAGAGCACGCAAATACGCGTGTTTCACAAATTAAGTCTCCTGTTTTTGGGCCTGTCGGTTTAAATTTAGGCGGCGACTCGCCAGAGAGTATTGCACTATCGCTGATCAGCGAAATACATGCAGTGCTGTGTGATAAAGATGCCCAATCACTAAGTCATTGGGGGCAAGAGCCGTGCTAATTGCAAAAGTTGTTTTAGCCGCAGGTCAATCATCTCGCTTTAACGGCTGTAAATTAACAGCTGATATTGGCTTTGGCAAAACAATGATTGAGCATGCTGTAAATACACTGCATGCACTTGATGACACGCCCGTGTATGTAGTTACCGGGGCATGGCATAAAGAAGTAGCGCAAGCACTGGCAGGTTATAAAAACATAGAGCTCATTGAGAACAAGCAATGGAGCCAAGGTTTGGGTCATTCAATCGCGACAGCTTCTCAAACTGTGTTTAAAAATAAGTCCTTTGATGGGATTTTATTTATGCTCGCGGATCAGGTTGAGCTAAAAGTAGCGCACTTAAGTGAGCTAGTTACTGGTTTTACACGTAATCCATCGCGCTGGTGCGCAAACTATGGCGAGCGTTTAGGTGTACCCGCTATATTCCCAGTGGTTGATTTATCTCAGCTTGCAAGCTTAACTTCAGATAGAGGTGCACAGCAATTACTGCGCTCCAGCAGTGAGGTCGTCAATACAATTAGTTTACGTAGTGCGAGTTTAGACATAGATACTCAAAAGCAGCTAAGTAATTTTATAGCTAAAAATGAGTGAAAAAGTATTAGTAGGGCAAAATAAGTTTTAGCTGCGCTAACGCTTTAGTGCAGTGGTTATGGTATTTAGCTGTTAATGTAGCTGATGCGGTAACTATATGTGTTATGGATTAGTAGTTACAACAATCTTAACTGTTATAACCTGTGTTTAAATTGGATAATTTAAACACAGGTTATAAAGCTTAATCAAGGGGCAAGCTATGGTGACGTTTACAATTAATGGCAAGGTGGTTGAATCACACGCAAGTGAAGATACACCATTGTTATGGGTTATTCGTGATGAAATTGGATTAAAAGGGACGAAGTTTGGTTGCGGTATTGCAATGTGTGGTGCGTGTACGGTGCATTTAGATGGGCAAGCAACTCGCTCATGTGTTTTACCAATTGGCGCAATTGCAGGAAAAAACATTACCACAATTGAAGGGCTTAATAACGAACACCCACTTCAAAAAGCATGGGTTGAAGAGCAAGTACCACAGTGCGGTTACTGTCAATCGGGGCAAATAATGCAAGCTGCTACTTTGCTGGCAGCTAATCCAAGTCCTTCAGATGAAGAAATAGTAAGCCATATGAATGGTAACTACTGCCGCTGTATGGCTTATAAACGTATTAAAACGGCTATTCAACGCGCTGCAGATGAGTCACAAAGTGTAGTAAATATATTTGATCCAAATGCACAAGACGCTTAACTGGAGCCGATAATGAAAAAATTATTTCAAAAAAATAGCGAAACCGTTAATTTAAATCGTCGTTCGTTTATGATTGGCACTGCTAGCGCAGGTTTAGTCATGGCGTTTGCCCCTGCGTTATTTTCGGGTTCGCTCAGTGCAAAAGAATCAATTGCGCAACAAGCTTTTTCACCCACTATTTGGTGGACTATGAGCACCGACGGCGCCGTAGAAGTAAGTATTGCAAAAGCTGAAATGGGTCAACATATTGGTACTGCTCTTGCGCGCATTGTGGCTGATGAGCTTGAATGTGATTGGGATAAAGTATCAATTACCTACGTAGATACCCATGAAAAATGGGGCTTTATGGTAACGGGTGGTTCGTGGTCTGTATTTCAAAGCTTCAAGCCATTATCTCAAGCCGGCGCTGCGGGTCGAATTGCATTAATAGAAGCCGGAGCTAAAATGCTCGGCGTGCCTGCAGACAAATGTCGTGCTGAAAAGGGCTATATTATTGCAGGCGAAAAATCGGTTAGTTATGCTGACATAGTTAAAAAAGGCGAGTTTAATCGTACATTTACCAGCGATGAAGTTGCAAACCTTCCACTAAAACCTGCTAATAAACGTCATTTAACTGGGCTTAAACAAGACTTTAAAGCGCTTGATATACCAGCCAAAACAAATGGTACCGCAGTATACGGGATAGATGTAGAAGTTGAAGGCATGCTGTACGCGCGACCAGTAATACCGCCAACCCGTTATGGCAGCACAGTAACAAACGTTGACGATAGTGCAGCAAAAGCTATTAAAGGTTACAAAGGCTATGAAATTTTAAATGACCCTAGTAACACAGTGCAAGGCTGGGTTGTTGTATTAGCTGATAGTTACCCAAGTGCCATTAAAGCAGTAGATGCTTTAAAGGTGAGTTACAAAAAGGGTGAGTCAGCAAATATATCTGAAGCTGATATTCAAAAAGAAGGTAAGCGATTATGCGAGCAACGCGACTCGGGTACTTTATTTGTTGATCAAGGCGATATAAAGAAAACTCAAGCAGACGCCAGTGAGTCGTTAGAATCAATGTATACCACAGCGACAGCGAGTCATTATCAGCTAGAGCCATTAAATGCGGTTGCAGAATTTAAAGACGGAAATTGGATTATTCATACAGGTAACCAGTGGCAGTCACTTACGTTACCTGCGCTTGCTAAAGCACTCGAAATAGAACAAAACAAAGTAATTATTCGTCCTTATTATTTAGGTGGTGGTTTTGGTCGTCGATTATTTGGTGACTGGACTGTACCTGCAGCTCTAACCGCAAAAGCAGTAGGTAAACCAGTAAAGCTGGTATTTACACGAGCAGACGATAGTTTATTCGATCAGTCTCGTTCTGCATCTGCTGCAAAAATGACGGCGTCGTTTGATAAAAACGGTACTTTTACTGGTTTAGAGCATGCATTTGCTGCAGGTTGGCCTACTAAAGCAATGGCACCAGCGTTTTTATCACCGGGTGTTGATGGCAAAGGTAAATTTGATGCATTTTCGGCATCGGGCGCTGATCATTGGTATAGCATGAGCAGTCATCGTGCACGCGCTATTAATAACGAAGTTGCACAAAGCACCTTTACTCCAGGTTGGTTACGTTCAGTAGGGCCAGGTTGGATTGCTTGGAGCCTTGAGTCGTTTATTGATGAAATTGCCCATAAGCAAGGCAAAGATCCAGTTCAATTTAGAATTGAAATGTTAGACGGTAAAGGCAAGCAAGCAGGTAAAGCACCTGAGAGCGTTGGCGGAGCACTGCGCTTACGTAATGTGCTTAAAACGGTGTCTGACAAAGTAGCTTCTGTAAAATTAGCTAAAGATGAGGGCATTGGTTTTTCTGTAAGTTCAGGGCAAGAACGTACTATGCCAGCATGGCTTGCAACCGCAGCGCATGTTCATGTTAACCGTGATAGTGGTAAAATAACGCTCAAGAAGCTCTATGTTGTTGTAGATGCGGGCTTAATAGTTCACCCAGATGGCGCACTGGCGCAAATTGAAGGGTCGTTACTATGGGGCAGCAGCCTTGCATTGCATGAATCAAATACGTATAAAGATGGACAGGTATCAGCGACTAACTTTAATACTTATTTACCGCTAAGAATGCAAGATGTGCCAGATATTGACATTGAATTTTTACAAAGTGATGAGTTTCCAGTTGGTTTAGGCGAACCTGGCGTTATAGGGGTTGCTCCTGCTATTGGTAATGCTGTGTTTAATGCAGTAGGCGTGCGTTTACGTGACCTACCAATGAAGCCAAGCGAACTTAAAAAAGGCTTAGAAGCGTAAAACAAAAATAACTAAAGGGGTATGCTTTATGCTGCCCCTTTAAGTTATTAAATATATTTATGTAATTATTATTTATGTATCAATAAGTAGCGTTGTTTATACCAATTTGCTTAATTAAATGATTAAGTATTATTGCAAATTGGTATTAGGTTGTTATTACTTGTTGATATTAGTTAAGGTTTATTTATGCTAATCGACCCAACAGGGCGAGAGTTTAGTTACTTACGTTTGTCTATTACTGATGTATGTAATTTTAAGTGTGTTTATTGTTTACCAGATGGTTATCAGGGTGGTCATGACCGTGGCTTTCTCACAATTGATGAAATTAGCAACACGCTTAAAGCGTTTGCACACCATGGTATCGAAAAAGTAAGGATCACTGGCGGAGAGCCAACCCTTAGAAAAGATTTTATAGATGTTGTTCGCGCGGCAAAAGATGTCGCGGGCATAAAAAAAATTGCAATGACTACCAATGGTTTTTCCCTTCATAAGAATATTCATGACTGGGTAGATGCAGGCTTAAACGCCATTAATGTAAGCATTGATAGTTTAGATTCGCGCATGTTTAACACCATTACTGGGCATGACAAATTTACCTCCGTAATGAAAGGTATTGATACTGCGCTTGAAACGGGTATTGATTCGGTAAAAATAAATAGCGTGTTGATGAAGCAATACAACGCAAAAGAGTTTGATACATTTTTAAATTGGGTTAAACACCGTCCCGTTACCATCCGCTTTATAGAATTGATGCAAACAAACGACAACAAAGCCTTTTTTGATGCTAACCATGTTTCTGGGCAAGTTTTAAAAACTCAGTTATTACAAACGGGTTGGCAGCAAGTTGCGCGTAGTGCATCAGCAGGTCCTGCTCAAGAGTTTGCTCATCCTGATTATCAAGGCAGAATTGGTTTGATCATGCCTTACAGCAACGACTTTTGTAGTACCTGTAACCGATTAAGGGTTACAGCAAAAGGGAATCTGCACTTGTGTTTGTTTTCTGAAGAGGGTATTTCGCTAAGAGAATATATGAACGACAGTTCAAACAGTGAATTAATGGCATTGTTATCTCGTTATATTAAAACCAAAAAGCCAACTCACCTTTTACACCAAGGTAATACAGGTATTACTACTAATTTATCCATGTTAGGTGGCTAGTTGTTAAAGCCACTTAGTGATACTAAAGCATCAAACGTGTTTCTAAAATACACTACATTATCCCTAAAATGTAAATAACTGGTTGTATCTACATGGTTTTATATGAACAAAGCTTGTTAAATTGTATTTTCACGTTAAACTTACTTTTTATTTTTATTAAGTGATTAGAATGGATATCGCGGCTCTTAATAGCACTAAATCATTAAGAAAGGACGTCCTGAGAGGGATGTGTCTTTGTTTTGGTTTTTTATCGGTAGGATTTGCGGGATTTAATTTAACTGTAAATAACTTTCCATTGCTTGGCTACATCGAAATCTGTTTTTCTATTTATTGTATATTTACTTATATTTCACTTATACGCCGTCCACTACAGTTTTGGCAATCCCTAATAATGTGTGTACTTATAACGCTAATTGTTATTTTAGGTACATCCTTAGCATCGCCTCGTAATGGCGTATTTGTATGGTCGTTTGCACTACCTATTTTGTACTACCTTTTATTAGGTAAACAATATGGTGTAATTTTCTCTGCAAATTTATTAGTTATCCAAGTGTTTATTTTAGGGAGTAAGTCTACACTTGCCCCCTTTGAAACTTTTAACTTATCCCTTAATCTACTCTGTGCTTATTTAAGTATTTGGGCGATTTCTCACGTTTTTGAAGGAAGTCGTTCACACTTTTCAAGGCGACTTAAAAATTTAGCGTTACTTGACCCATTAACGGGTGCAGGCAATCGCCTTTCAATGAACCACTACTTTGAAGTAGAACTACAAGATAAGTCACAGTTATATTTGTTTTTACTCGATTTAGACTTTTTTAAGCAGATAAATGATGAGCATGGCCATGGTGTCGGTGACCAAGTACTTATCGAAGTGGCCACTTTACTAAGAGTTGTGCTTGGTAGAGGGTATGTATTTAGAGTAGGCGGTGAAGAGTTTGCTTTATTTAGCTCTTTTGCAAATGAAGAGGCTGCACTTAATACCGCTGAACAAATAAGAGCACGTTTTGAAAATACCACATTTGACATTGACGGCCTTGCAATTAATGTTACAACCAGTATTGGTGTTGCAAAATTTAAAAGTACTAATTCATTGGAAAGCTTTGTAAACCAAGCAGATAAACAGTTATACAAAGCAAAACAATTTGGTCGCAATAAAGTGTATTGTAAGTTTAAAAAAGAACATGACTACGAAACGGTAGTTGCTTAAGCAGGGTTACTTAATACATTTGCTCAAAATTGGGGATCCCGTTTTCCCAAATCGGTTTATCTTTTCCTAAATGCTCGCGCACAACATCAAAAAACAACCGGGTCCTCACTGGTAAATCTCGGTGCGGATATACGGCATACATCGCACTAAACTCCATCAGTTTTACATCGGTCAATAAAGGCACTAGCTTACCTTGTATTATTTCATCACCAATAATAAATGCAGGGGCGACAAAGTAAGTTGTGCCCGATAATGTTTTCATTAACAATGACTCGGCATCATTAGCACGAAACACACTTTTTATTTTTTGCTCGCAGCGTTCACCCTTACTATCGTAGTAATCTATTGCTTCTACTCGAATAGAATTACTGGCATAGCTTGCTGCTGGTAATTGCGCTAACTCTTCGATTGTTTTTGGCATACCGTAAGTTTCAATAAACTGTGGTGCAGCTAAAATTAATAATCGGTTACGCGCTATTTTACGTGCAATAAGTGACGAATCTTTATGCTCACCTACACGAAAAGCCAAATCAAATCCTTCAGAGACTATATCTACTAATCTATCGTCTAAACGCAGTTCAACTTCTACTTG
>NZ_AUTP01000349.1:0-1300 GCF_000498075.1 Pseudoalteromonas sp. TAB23 | reverse complement strand
ATGCCAAAATGGCATCAATAGATTAGTTAAGGTGTAATAATGGATACAACAAGTCGACTTTTAATGTTACTTGAAGTGGTTGATCAAGGCTCTTTTGCAAAAGCTGCAGAAATCCGCAACATAGATCGCTCTGTTATATCTAAACAAATTAGCCGTTTAGAGGATGAGTTAGGCGTTAGGTTACTTAACCGCACAACGCGTTCATTTTCGCTTACAGCGGCGGGTGCCGAAATGATCAAAAAAGCCGCTGAGCTTAGAGAGCTGCTTGGCGAAACCGTACGCATGGCTGAAAACTACCATTTAGAACCGCGTGGCGTATTAAAAATCACTTCATCAACACTTATTGGTCGTCGTTATTTACAACCTGTACTTAATGATTTTCAAAAACGCTTTCCGCAAGTAGAAGTTGAACTGCGTTTAGACGATAGATTAGTAGATATAGTCTCTGAAGGATTTGATTTGGCTTTTCGTGTAGGTGAGCATAAAGATTCGTCACTTATTGCACGTAAAATAGCGCGTAACCGATTATTAATTTTAGCTGCACCACAGTTTATTGAAACTTACGGTATGCCAAAAACAATCGAAGAGTTAGCGCAATTACCAGCAGCAAGCTATGCCAGTAATTCTATTCGAGTAGAAGCAATAGATTACTACGATAGTAAGGGTGAACGCTGCGAGCAAAAAATAAAAAGTGTGTTTCGTGCTAATGATGCCGAGTCATTGTTAATGAAAACATTATCGGGCACAACTTACTTTGTCGCCCCTGCATTTATTATTGGTGATGAAATAATACAAGGTAAGCTAGTGCCTTTATTGACCGATGTAAAACTGATGGAGTTTAGTGCGATGTATGCCGTATATCCGCACCGAGATTTACCAGTGAGGACCCGGTTGTTTTTTGATGTTGTGCGCGAGCATTTAGGAAAAGATAAACCGATTTGGGAAAACGGGATCCCCAATTTTGAGCAAATGTATTAAGTAACCCTGCTTAAGCAACTACCGTTTCGTAGTCATGTTCTTTTTTAAACTTACAATACACTTTATTGCGACCAAATTGTTTTGCTTTGTATAACTGTTTATCTGCTTGGTTTACAAAGCTTTCCAATGAATTAGTACTTTTAAATTTTGCAACACCAATACTGGTTGTAACATTAATTGCAAGGCCGTCAATGTCAAATGTGGTATTTTCAAAACGTGCTCTTATTTGTTCAGCGGTATTAAGTGCAGCCTCTTCATTTGCAAAAGAGCTAAATAAAGCAAACTCTTCACCGCCTACTCTAAATACATACCCTCTACCAAG
>NZ_AUTP01000348.1:0-8268 GCF_000498075.1 Pseudoalteromonas sp. TAB23 | reverse complement strand
TTGTTGAACTAAGCCGCTACGCGGAGATCCTATTCTGACCATTTGAGCCACACTTACCTTGGGGTTATCCCATATTTGGAGGTAAGTCATGAATACACTCATTGAACAAGTCAAAACTGAAATAGCCTACCGTGGTTATTCACAAAGTACCTGTAAAAGTTATTGCGAGCATTTACTTAAACTCAGCCATTATTTTAATAAACCACTCAATTTAATTACTGATGATGAGCTGAATATCTTTTTTAAAGATCCCGCCATTCGCAAGCTCTCCAGAGCGAGTCAAAAAATACAAATAAACAGCATTTGGTTTTTGTTTAAGAATATTTTACACCGCCCACTGAACTTAGACATAGCCTTGCCTAAAGCAAAACCTCGGGCACCTACTTATTTATCGCGTGATGATATTCGACGACTTATAGAAAGTTGCACGGATATGCGCTTAAAAACATTGATAGTGGTGTGTTATGGATGTGGTTTGCGTATTGGCGAACTGCTGCGCATCAAAGTGCAAGACATCGATGGACAGCGTAAAACCATTTTAATTGAACATGGTAAAGGAGATAAGTCACGCTATGTTGTTGTATCAGATAGCGTGCTAAATCAATTACGTTGCTATTGGAAAATGTATCACCCAACGGGCTGGATGTTTTATTCACGATGGTTAATGGATAAACCCATGTCACCCTCAAGCTTCAGAAAGGCATTGAAAAAACATGCACAAATGTGTGGTTTAAAGCACTGTAATCCACATGTATTACGCCATGCTTATGCAACACATCAACTTGAGTTAGGGATGCCGCTTCATCAACTTCAACATCAGCTTGGTCACAGTGACATTAGAACCACGCAAAGTTACTTACACTGGTTACCTGAATTAGGGCATGGTGGTATTGATTTACTCGCAAGTTGGGGAAACCAATGAGCGGCTTACACCTCGCTGATATTTTAAATTCTGGCCTTGGGAATTATCGGCAGCACCACATAATGAGTTATCAGCAGTTACGAGTCTGCCAACACCTTCAATCATGCAGAACGGGTCAGCTCGGTTATCAAGCATGGCAATGTGATAACTGTAGTGAAGTACAACAAATTGGATGTAGCTGTCGAGATCGGCATTGCCCACGTTGCCAAGGTATGGCAACGGCTAAATGGGTGCAAAGACAACAAGAGGATTTATTATCGTGTCGCTATTTCCACCTTGTTTTTACGCTCCCGCATGAGTTAAATATCATTGCGCACTACAACCCAAACGCGTTGTATCACTGTTTATTTAAAGCCGCATGGCAAACGCTGGTAAATTTGCGAAACGAAAGAGGCATGGCCAGTTAGGCATGACAAGCGTACTGCATACGTGGGGGCAGAACTTAAGTCAGCATATTCACCTGCATTGCTTGATACCCGCAGGCGCGCTTGATAAAGCGCACTGGCATGAAATAGAAAAAGGCTATTTATACCCCGTTAAAGCATTATCAACAGTGTTTAGAGGGAAAATGCTCGCGGCGCTCAATGAATGCGATAGTTCATTCGCGAAGGTAAGCACACCAACCAAATGGTGCGTGTATAGCAAAGCCTGTTTAACGTACAGTGAAAAGCTAGTTAGTTACCTTGCTCGTTATACCCGAAAAGGCGTGATGTCAGAATCGCGATTAGTGTCAGCGACTGAAGAAACAGTGAGCTTTAAATACCGCGATTATGCAGATAACAACCGCGATAAAGTCATGACTCTGAGTTGTGATGAATTTTTACGGCGCTACTTACAACATGTATTGCCCAAAGGGTTTATGCGCATTCGCCACTATGGCTTTTTAGCTAATGCGTGTCGCAAGCGAAAGTTAGCATTAATAAGGTCACAAGAATCACACATAGGTAAAGTGGAGAAGCTAAAGACAGAAAACGTAACACTGATACCGCATTGGCCTTGCCAGCATTGTAAGGCAGGTATCTTGCGGTTAATTGGCGTATTCAAGTTATATGAAACAACGACCAAAGTAGAGCGAACGAGTTAGCAGCTAGGTAGCTGCTTAAAATCAATTAGTTAACCTGCTTAACTGCTCAGGCTAGCGGCCTTTGTGCGTGTAAAAAATATAATTGCTTATTAAGGCAAATTTAGGTGTAATGAATACATAATAAGCGCTGAGCAATGCAGGGAAAGCTTACATAACACTAGCTAAGCTGATTAAATCAGCTAGGAAAGTGAGAGCCTCCAAAAAGCAAATTCCCATAGCATAAACAACACCAACTCTGACACACCGAGCAGGTAGCGGCTCAGTCCAACAAGCGATTATGCAACACAAACAGCGTGTCGCATAAATACTAAAATGTTCTCGGCAATTGCTCCTGCATTGCTCTACCTTCTGCATCCATGGAGTCGTAAATGAGAATTTTTTAACGCAGGGAGCGACATATTTAGCTCCGCAAAATGATTAAGTATTATTGCAGATAAGTACGCTTATAATCCTTCATATTCAGCCTTCCTTGGTTTCAAAATTTGCTTTCTACATTTAACCATATTCCAACAATCCGTTTCAGGTACACCGTAATACCAGGCTCTAAAAATCGGTTGATACTTTTCAATAACCCGTTGTTGCATACTTTGTGAAAAATGGGGTAAGTAAAAAGTTTTGATCACCGTAATGTGCCTTTTAATCATCGCCCCCAAATTAAAGCGCGCTTGGCGATACCGAATGTCTGCTTTTTTATATTCCCTGCTATCAGGTGTAAAGTTTTGCATGTCTTGCTTAGGGCCAGTCGCCCAGCCAGCTACTTTTTCCATTTGTTCAGTAAAAGGCTTAACGGTAAACGTGATATGAATAGGGTCATCAGCATCGGTGGGCGCAAAGCCTCGCGGAAATCCGGCCTGGTGATAATTAGGATGAGTAACCGTAAACTCAATCGATGCATAGGCATTGGGTTGTAATAAATCCAAACGCTCGCGTGGGAAGGTAATTGGCTCATTAGCATAGGCAGTTTTAAAATATTTATAACCAAAATCAATACCACAACTACTATGACCACATGACTCTGAATAGGCCGACTTTATCAAAAAAGGAAACTCTGGCACTGAGCCATCTTCTGTTTCAATCGTCACAACAATGGGCCCACGATAGCCATGAGCCTTATCGAATACCGTAGTGCAACTTGTTATCAAAAAACACGCCAATAGCACACAGTAAAATTGCAGTGCTACTTTATTCTTATAATCCTTCATACTCGGCCTTCCTTGGTTTTAAAATTTGTTCTTGCAAGTCATGCTTTTATTAGCAGCACCTGCATGCTTAAAATTAATGTAGCATTCGAGACTAATTTATTACTCAAAGTTAAGTAATGCCAATTGCACCAGCCGTTCAACTGTGGTGCCTTGAACATTTTTAGGCGCTTTGGGGTAATACTTTGATTTTGGCGGTTTAATAGTTATAAACCCATGATTGGTTGCCATTTCGTGGGCTAACAGCTTACGCTCTCGGGGGGTTAAATGGTTTTCGTGTATTTTTGCCAGCTCGCCGCTATCAAGCCATATTCCTGCACAGCCTGGGCATTCATCTATTTCGACGGCCTTTACTGGCGAAAAATACCTGCGCATCATTACAATACTTGGGCATTTAGGACAATTTACTCGCATTGAGACATTGCCCTCACCTTCAATATAATTACTTAAATGTTTAAGTAATACCTGACCATGCTTTAGCTCTGGCGAGCTAAATTTAAAAATTTGGCTGTTATCAAAAAATACGCCACCTTGCACTGAAGTGTAAACAGTAATACCGCCAATTAATAACGGCTCAAGAGAGGCATTTGTACGTGGGCATAACATTCTAAAAATCCTTTTTATTTTAATACCTAGCTTACACTACTTTACTCAAGCGCTTTATGAATAAGCCCAACAAGCGGCGTTGGTAATGTAATATTACCTGTAAGTACAAACTCATGGGCTTCATCTGACATTTTTTGCCATGTACGGCGAATAATACCAATCCATTTTTCTTCATTGTAATCTGGTTTTGCATTCGCAAACCCAAGCATGTAGTGTTCAATAAACACCAAACTCGCTACATCTTCTACTAATTGGCTATCTGGATTGCGCTTAATATCTTTTTTAGCAACCGCGTTATAAACACGGTTTTGGTCCGTATCGTTAAACCCAGCTTGTTTCATTAATTCAACGGCTAGTGACGCATGAAAAATATAAAGTGCGCTACGCCATTGATGATAACCCTGCTTGTTCATTTCAAAGTCGCTACGTGGCGATTTCCAACGCTGAATATGCTGTGCACGCACTGCAATTTGCATGAGTGCATCGGCATCAGGTTTAAAGCGAGTTAGCATTTCGCTCATACGCTGTGAGTATAAATACTCTTTTGGAAAACTTTCTCCATTGTGCTGCTCAGTATTTGGATCTTGGTTATTAGCTTCATCAATCAGCGCTATTATTTTATTAAACATGACGGTCTTTTATTGTAATTAGTTTTAATCATTCTAAACGCTGATAAAACAATAAACTAGTACGCCAATCAGTTACGCAGTGAAATTTGTTCAATCAAAAAGTAAAACCAAAAGGTACTAGTTATAAAAGTAAGCGCATTGATTAAGTTAACTTGGTACTATATTGAGCACAAATTAAAATAAAAAAGCGCGATAAATAATAACTAACTCGCCAATAACGGATGACTATGTTTAAAAAAACAATTTTAGCTATTTGCTTAGCTGTAGCATCACTGCCGAGCGCAGCCGATAGCAATGCAGATTTAAAAACCATTATTGATAACCATTGGCAAAATGCAAAAGCCGAAAAAATATTCTTTCGTACCGACCCTGATGGTTGGAAACCCAGTGGTACATTACCAAATTGGACCGAACAAGCCATTGCAAAGCGCCAAGCTTACAATAACAGTGTAATAAAAAGCTTAAGTAAAATAGATCCTAAAACGCTGAGCAGCTCGCAACTAATGAACTACCGTTTATTTAAATACGAGCGAGAAACAGAGCAGCAAAGCTACCTTTTTCAAGATAAGTATTTTCAGGTTAACTTTTTAAGTGGCTGGCATACCTACTTTGCCGAAGCACCGGCTAATATGGCATTTTTAACACCTGATGATTACAACGCATTTTTAGTAAGCCTTGCCGACTACCCTCGCTTTAACCAAGAAAACATTAACTTGATGAAGGAAGGAATTGAACTGGGGTATACGCACTACTGCAAAACATTTGAAAATTACAGCCAGAGCATTAACGCTCATATTGTTAAGCAACCTGAAAACAGTGCCTTATACGAGCCCTTTACACGTATACCAAATACGTTTACAGCAGAGCAAAAGGCCACATACCAAAACAAAGCAAAAGCCTTAATTAGCTCAAAAGTAGTCCCGGCTTATCAGCACTTTTACGACTTTTTTGAAAACGATTACATGCCGAACTGTAGAACAGAGCCAGGTATTTCAAGCGTTAAAGACGGGCTTGAGTATTACAAATATGCAGTTAATTACTACACCACAACCAATGCCACACCAAAGCAAATTCATGAGCTTGGCTTAAAAGAAGTGGCGCGTATTAAAGCGCAGATGCAAAACATCATTGATAAAGTAGGTTTTGATGGCACGTATGCTGAGTTTTTAGAATTTTTAGCAACCGACGAACAATTTTACGCAACAGACGCGCAAGACTTACTTGAAAAAACAGCCTTTATTACACAAAAAATGTATGGCAAGTTACCAACCTACTTTAATCATTTACCGCGTAACACCTTTACTATAAAAGGCTCAGCGAGTCGCGGCGCGTTTTATATGCCACCTGCTGATAACCGCTCCCCTGGCACTTACTTTTTAGCCTCAACACCTAAATTGCAACCTTTGTATAATTTAGAAGCGCTAAGCCTGCACGAGGCAATACCAGGGCATCATTTACAAAACGCTATTGCAATGGAGTTAAATGTACCCCAGTTTAGACGCACACTTAGCCACTCAGCATTTGGCGAAGGCTGGGCACTTTACACCGAACGCTTAGGTAAAGAAGCCGGCTTTTATCAAGACCCATACAGCGACTTTGGTCGTTTAGGTTACGAAATGTGGCGTGCCGTGAGACTCGTTGTTGATACCGGTATTCATGCATTTGGCTGGAGCCGCCAAAAGGCAATTGACTACTTGGCAGATCACACTGCTTTGCCACAAAGCGCGGTAGAGGATCAAATAGATCGTTATATTTCATGGCCAGGCCAAGCGCTTTCGTACAAAATGGGCGAAATAAAAATACGCGAACTCCGCGCAAAAGCCGAAAAAGAGCTCGGTGCTAAGTTTGATATTCGCAGCTTTCACGACACCGTAATCGGCCAAGGATCACTCCCTATGGAAGTGCTAGAAGACGTAATAAACGATTGGATAGCAAAACAAAAATCAGCGAGTTAAAACAATACTTTTACAAACTAAGGGGCGGTAAGTTTATCGCCCCCTTTTTAAAACTCTATTAAACACCTCAAAACTAATCCCTACCCGCTTTTGCTTCGTAAACTTAATGATTACAAAAACCAGAGCAAACCTATGAGCAAACGCATTTTATATTGGCTACAAAACGATTTACGAATAGACGACAACCCTATTTTAAGCGAACTTGCTACCGGGCAATGTGCGCTCGATATTGTATTTGTTATTAATCCGCATTGGTTTAAAAATAATAACTACCAACAAAAGCCATATGGCGTGCATAAACAACAGTTTTTAATGCAAAGCTTATTTGAGCTGCAACAAGCGCTTATTGAGCGCGGGCAAACACTGCACGTACTTGAGGGTGAACCGGTTAGTGTTTTAAAGCAGCGCATAGCTGAGCAACACATTGACGAAGTGGTGTGCAGTGAACTCGTTGGAACCTATGAGCAGCGCCAACTCGCACGACTAAAAGCACATTGCCCACATGTCATATTTAAAACAGCTCAACAAGACACTCTATTTCAACAAAGCGACCTCCCTTTTGATTTAGACGAGCTGCCTAAAAGCTTTACCCCATTTAGAAAAAAGGTAGAGGCGATGAACATACCTATAACAACCTCAACTCTGCCTAAAGGTTTACTTCCCCAGCCTATAACATTATGTGCTGCAAACCCAATTGAGCTTAATGAGCATACTAATTATAACAACGCAGTAATGCATGGCGGGCTTAAAAGTGCGCAAACACATTTAAAGCAATACTTTTCAGGCTTGCTACCAAGTACTTATAAAATAACTCGAAACGAGCTTGATGGCTTTAATAACACCACAAAATTTAGTACCTGGCTTGCTTTTGGCTGTGTAAGTGCGCGGCAAGTTTATAAAGCCGTTGAGGCGTACGAACATAACCAAATAACAAACGAGTCTACCTACTCGATTAAGTTTGAATTGCTATGGCGAGAGTATTTTAAATGGCATGCACTTAAGGCAGGTAAAAGCCTGTTTAGTTTTAAAGGTCAAAAGCAAACCAAATCCCTTACTACATTTATGCCAAACCGCTTTGCTGCGTGGTGTAATGGCTCAACACCCTACCCATTAGTCAATGCCATTATGAATGAGCTTAATGAAACCGGTTACATATCAAATAGAGCAAGGCAAATTGCAGCGAGCTGCTTAGTTAACGAACTTGCTCTTGATTGGCGCTATGGCGCAGCTTATTTTGAACAACAATTGATTGATTACGATGTAGCCGCTAATTGGGGTAATTGGCAATATATAGCAGGTGTAGGCGTAGATCCGCGTGGTGGTAGGCACTTTAATATTGAAAAACAAACGTTACAGTTTGACCCGCACGCTGTTTACACTAATAAATGGCAAGGCAATAAAAATACCAGCACACAGCTCGATAACGTAAACGAAGTTGATTGGCCAATTTAAGCCGCCAATCAACTTTTACCAAGTAACGTTTAAAACAGCTCAGCAATACCTATATTAATAGCGTAACCACCCAATGTTAAAAACAAAAATAAACACAGCGCCAGTAACAGCGGTTTAATACCCGCTTGGCGAATTGCCCCAACATGTGTGCGTAAACCCAAAGCCACCATCGCAATAGTGAGTAATATATTATCAAACCAAACAACTGCGCTTGTAGCCACTTGAGGAATAATAGAGAGTGAATGCACACCACTTGCCACAATAAATAACACTGCAAACCAAGGGATACTAATACCTGATTTATTATCTTCATTACTTATAGTATTACCTGCCTTTACTCTTTTTTTACTTTGCCAAAACGACAAAGCGACTAAAAATGGCGCAAGCATCATCACGCGTAGCATTTTTTCTATAACGGCGG
>NZ_AUTP01000347.1:0-9421 GCF_000498075.1 Pseudoalteromonas sp. TAB23 | reverse complement strand
CGGCTGTTATGCTTGCACTTACTACTGAGCACGACTCTGCAGATTCCGTAGTAGCTGCACCTAAAAAAGCTAAGTCCGTTTACGAACCTCAAAAAGAAGTTATAGCAACAAAACAACCAGCTAAAGCCGATGACGAGGTAACAATAATTTCGTTTGGCGCACCTAAAACAGGCCAGTTTAATTCGCAGCAAACTAGTAACTATAGTAATTCAGTTCCTGCAGTTACCGCTCAAAAAAATAGTAGTGACGTGGTATTCTACGAAGCGACTAAAAATACAACTGTATTTGAAAATAGCAGCTATCAAAATGATGCCGATATTGAATTTAAAAGTTACGAAGCAGTACAAAAAACTGAGATCCCAATGCTTAACCCTAAAGTATCGCCTTTACGCGTGCCATTTCACGTAATTGCTGTTGGCGAAAACCTATTTAGCATTTCGGTGCGATACAATGTTAAACTACAAAAGCTCCTGCAATGGAATGGTCTAAAAGAGTCGGATCGGGTAATGAATGGAAGTAAAATATACCTAAACGATCCAAATATTTATTACGAAATTAAAGCTGGTGATTCCCTTTACGATATAGCTACCCAGCGGCATGTATTAATTGATGAATTAATGCGATGGAATAAATTAAGTCCTGATATAGCACTAAAACCAGGGCACAAACTTTTACTAGTGGATCCAGACTCATACACATTATGAATGAAGAAAATACGCAAACACAGAGCGAACAGCCAACTGTAGGCCAGATATTAAAAAATCACAGAGAACAAGCGAACGTTAGCATAGCGACTATTGCTGCACCGTTAAAGCTGTCTGAACTTCAAATTAAGCGCCTTGAAAATGATGAATTTACATTACTCGGCCCTATTACTTTTGTTAAAGGCTATATAAAAAACTATTGCCGTGAATTAAAAGTAGATAGCGCACCTATATTAGCAATGATGCCAGCCCCACCGGAGCCGGCTAAACCCGCTAATATGCAGAGTTTTTCACGCCGTACAGAAAAAGAAGCAAACGACAGCCGTTTAATGTTTTTTAGCTATTTAATTTTAGCGATTGTTATTGGCTCATCTGCTTTATGGTTTTGGCAAAACGCGACACCTATTGAAGAGCAAACGAGTAACATAAACGTTGCCAACTCAAAAATGAGCGAGCGCCAAGCCGCTCAACCCAGTATTTCAGAGCAACAGCAACAAGCCGAAATTGACGATGAATCATTATTAGAATCACAAAGCACGTCTAGTGAAACATCAACAAGCCCAGAAATAGTTAAAGAAACGGCTCCTATTGCTTCTAACAATGCAAGCCAAGAAGATGCTAGCAGCACAATTGTCATGAACTTTAATGGCGAAAGTTGGGTTGAAATTTACGACGGCGAAGGCGAAAAAATAGCATTCGGCGTTAAAAAAGCAGGCTATATTATGACCGTAAGCGGTACGCCTCCTTTTTCAGTTGTGCTTGGTAAGCATGACGCTGTAGACATTACTTTAAACGGTGAACCTGTAGATGTTTCTGCATTTCCTCAAAACCGTTTAGCCAAATTTACATTACCACTAGCAGAGTAGTCGCTATGTTTTCAGAATCTCCAATTAAACGCAGAAAATCCACCCGAATCAATGTAGGTAACGTCCCTATTGGTGATGGTGCCCCTATTGCAGTGCAATCAATGACCAACACCGACACCATGGATGTTGATGCAACTGTTGCACAAATACAGGCAATACAAGATGCAGGTGCCGACATAGTCCGTGTATCAGTACCAACAATGGATGCAGCCGAAGCGTTTAAAAGTATAAAAGAGCAAGTAACGATTCCGCTAGTTGCAGATATTCACTTTGATTACCGTATAGCCTTAAAAGTAGCAAAATACGGTGTAGATTGCCTGCGTATAAACCCGGGGAATATAGGTAGTGAAGAGCGTATAAGAGCTGTGGTCGATTCTGCACGCGAGCATAACATTCCTATTCGTATTGGTGTAAATGGCGGTTCACTAGAGCGCGACTTACAAGAAAAATACGGCGAACCAACACCAGAAGCCTTATTAGAATCAGCAATGCGCCATGTAGATATATTGCGCCGCCTTGATTTTGACCAATTTAAAATATCAGTAAAAGCGTCTGACGTATTTTTAGCTGTAGGTGCATATCGCTTACTCGCTAAAGAAATAGACCAACCACTGCATTTAGGTATTACCGAAGCGGGCGGCATGCGCTCAGGCTCTGTTAAATCTGCAGTAGGTTTAGGTATGCTTCTTGCCGAAGGTATTGGCGATACCCTGCGTGTATCACTTGCTGCCGACCCGGTACAAGAAATTAAAGTCGGCTTTGATATCTTAAATTCATTGCGCATTCGTTCGCGTGGAATTAACTTTATTGCCTGCCCTAGCTGCTCACGCCAAGAGTTTGATGTAGTAAGCACCATGAACCAACTTGAAGAGCGCTTAGAGGATATTATCGAACCTATGTCAGTTTCGGTAATTGGTTGCGTTGTAAATGGACCAGGTGAAGCGCTTGTGAGTGATATAGGGCTTGCCGGTGCAAATCGTCGTTCTGGTTTGTATATAAATGGCGAACGCCAAAAAGCGCGCATTGATAACAACAACATTGTTGACCAGCTTGAAGGTTATGTACGCGACTTTATAGAAAAAAAGCAGAACCAAACACCGATTGACATAAAAATAGTCGAATAAATACCGCATAAAGCGCCAAACAGCGGTGTTTGGCGTTTACCTTTATAGCTAAAACGCTATAATGACGGGTCAATTTTTAGCATTCTTGTTGTGTAAGCATTTTTCATTACACAAAAAAACAGCATTTAGGATTTATCAGTGGCAAAACAAATTCAGGCAGTTCGCGGTATGAACGATTGTCTGCCGGGCGATACACAAGTTT
Organism: Pseudoalteromonas sp. TAB23; assembly: GCF_000498075.1. Taxonomy (NCBI): domain Bacteria; kingdom Pseudomonadati; phylum Pseudomonadota; class Gammaproteobacteria; order Alteromonadales; family Pseudoalteromonadaceae; genus Pseudoalteromonas; species Pseudoalteromonas sp. TAB23. The sequence goes on along the minus strand of NZ_AUTP01000347.1, from coordinate 6,525 downwards.
GGCAGAAAGTAGAAAACATTTTACGCGAGACAGTAGCATCGTTCGGTTATCAAGAAATTCGTTTTCCTATTGTAGAATCAACCGACTTATTTAAACGCTCTATTGGTGAAGTTACCGATATAGTAGAAAAAGAAATGTACACCTTTGCCGATCGCAATGGCGACTTATTAACACTTCGCCCAGAAGGCACCGCAGTATGCGTACGTGCTGGCAACCAAAATGGCTTACTATACAACCAAGAACAACGCCTTTGGTACATGGGTCCAATGTTTCGTCACGAGCGTCCGCAAAAAGGTCGTTACCGTCAGTTTCACCAATTTGGTTTAGAAACATTTGGTATTGCTACAGCAGATATAGACGCAGAAGTTATTTTATTAACAGCGCAACTATGGGAAGCCTTTGGTATTACTGACCACGTTCGTTTAGAGCTAAATTCTTTAGGATCTAACGAAGCGCGTGCAGATTACCGTGATGCGTTAGTAGCCTACCTTGAGCAACACATTGATGTGCTTGATGAAGACTCAAAACGTCGTATGTATTCAAACCCATTACGCGTACTTGATAGCAAAAACCCAGACGTACAAGCAATTTTAACTGATGCACCTAAATTGTCTGAAAATTTAGATGCTGAATCAAAAGAACATTTTGAAAATTTATGTGAACGTTTAGACGCTGCTGGCGTCTCATATACGGTTAATGAAAAGTTAGTACGTGGTTTAGACTACTACAACCGCACTGTATTTGAATGGGTAACCGACAGTTTAGGTGCACAAGGCACTGTATGTGCTGGCGGACGTTACGATGGCTTAGTTGAACAACTTGGCGGCAAAGCAACGCCAGCAGTTGGTTTTGCAATGGGTCTAGAGCGCTTAGTATTATTACTACAAGCACTTGAGTGTGTAGGTGACATTCGTCGTAATGCTGATGTATATTTAGCAGCAATGGGCGACAAAGCAAGCATTCAAGCTCCTGCAATTGCAGCGCAACTACGTAAAGACGTACCGGGTTTACGCGTTATGGTACATGCGGGCGGCGGAAACTTTAAAAAACAATTAAAACGTGCTGATAAAAGCGATGCACTTGTTGCAGTAATTATTGGTGAAGATGAATTAGAAAAAGGCGTTGTGACCATCAAGTATTTGCGCGAGCGTAAAGAACAAGTCACATTAGAATTAGAACAAGCTAAAGCGCTATTAGCTGAGCTTATTAACGGCTAAGCGAACATTAGAGGTAAGAATGGATATTTATTCAACAGAAGAACAACAAGCAGAAGCCATTAAACGCTTTTTCCGTGAAAACGGCATTTCACTTGCGCTAGGTATACTTGTTGGCCTAGGTGGCTTATATGGCTGGAAAGCATATAACCAAAACCAAATTACTACCGCTGAAAAAGCATCAGATTCATATACAGCGCTTGTTGAAAGCGACGATGTATTATCTTCAGCTGATGCGTTTATTAGCGAAAATAAAGACACAAACTACGCAACACTTGCTGCATTCGTTGCTGCAAAAGACGCAGTAGAAGCGAAAAAACTAGACGTAGCAAGCGAAAAGCTAAGCTGGGTTGTGTCTAATACGCCAAATACAGAATTAAAAGCAATTGCGATTACACGTTTAGCACGTGTTCAAATTGCGCAAACTAAATATGACGATGCATTAACAACATTAAATGCACCATTACCTGAAGCGTTCAATGCAAACGTGGCCGAGCTTAAAGGCGACATTTACACTGAGCAAGGTAATAAAGATCAAGCACGTACTGCATACCAAGCAGCAATAGATGCGGGTGGATTAACAAGTAACCCACTATTACAAATTAAGTTAGATGACCTAGCAGTAACTAGCCCAGCGGCATAAGGTTTTAGGCATGAAAAAATTTACAACAGCAGCCCTTGCCCTATGTATGGCAACATTGATGGGTTGTTCATCAAGTGATGATGAAGATGAACTAGTACTTCCTGAAATTGTAAACCAATTTGAAACTGACGTTGTTTGGCAAGAATCTGTAGGTGATGGCGTAGAGCATTATTTTTCTCGTTTAACACCCGCAGTTTACAAAGATACTGTGTATGTTGCTAGCCGCGAAGGCCAAGTAGAAGCGCTTTCACTTGATAATGGCGATACAAAATGGGAAACCGATGTACGCCAAGATTTATCGTTTTGGCCTTGGGCTGACAACGGTAATGCAAAATTATCAGGTGGTATTTTGCAAGCCTATGGTAAAATTTATATTGGTTCTGAACACGGCTTTATTATTGCTCTTGATCGCGAAACTGGTGAAGAAGTTTGGCGTAAAAACGTACCAGGCGAATCTCTGTCTAAACCAACAGCAGGCGATGGCTTAATATTTGTAAATTTAGGCTCTGGTAAATTGTTAGCCCTTCACCCAGATACAGGCGAAGAGCGTTGGAGCTTTGAACAAGAAGTTCCACCACTAACATTACGCGGACAAAGCTCGCCAACCGTTGCTAACGGTGGTGTATTAGTAGGCCTTGAAACAGGCAAGCTAAGCGTATTAATTTCAGACAGTGGTTACTCAGCATGGAGCGCAGAAATTGCGGTTGCTAAAGGCGCATCAGAATTTGAACGCCTAGTTGACGTAGACACTCAACCACTTATTAGCGGTCCATACGCTTACGCTATAGCTTACAACGGAAACTTAGCCGCTGTAGATATTCGCTCTGGCAATGTTGTATGGAAACGCGAGTACAGCAGCTACCGCGAAATTGCGATGGATGCACAAACAATTTATTTAGTAGATAGCGATGGTGTTATTTACGCATTAGATAAAAATTCAGGTATTGAACGTTGGAGCCAACCCGCTCTACGCGGTTGGTACCTAACAGGCCCTGCAGTTGCAGGTAGCCACTTAGCTTTAGGCGACCAAGAAGGTAACCTACATTGGCTAAATAAAGAAACTGGCGAGCTAGTATCTCGTGAAGACTTTGACAGCTCGGGCTTTTTTGTTGAGCCAGTTGTTGCCGACGATAAGCTAATTTTATACACCCGTGATGGTGAAGTTAGTATGGTAAAAATACCAAACTAAGTTACTAATAGTCATATGGTTTTTTTAAGGCTTCGCACTGCGAAGCCTTTTGTTGTTTTTTAAAGAGGTAGTTTATGCTTCCCGTGATCGCTCTAGTTGGGCGACCCAATGTGGGCAAATCCACATTATTTAACCGTTTAACACGTACTCGTGATGCACTCGTAGCCGATTTTCCAGGTTTAACACGAGATAGAAAATATGGCCAAGCTAGTTACGATGGCTATGAATTTATCGTGGTAGACACGGGCGGTATTGATGGCTCAGAAGAAGGCATCGAAATCGAAATGGCAGATCAATCTCTGCTAGCTATTGAAGAAGCTGACATTGTTCTGTTTTTAGTAGATGCTCGTGTAGGTATGACCGTAGCTGACCAAGCAATTGCTAATCACTTGCGTAAACAAGATAAAAAGTGTTTTGTTGTTGCCAATAAAACCGATGGTATTGATGCAGATTCAAACTGTGCTGAATTTTACCAATTATCATTAGGTGAAATTCATCACATTGCTGCATCGCATGGCCGTGGTATTACGTTATTACTTGAGCAAACACTTCAGCCGCTTATTGCTGAATTAGCCGCACAAGACGAAGACGTAACAGGCGATGACGAAGAGCTTATTAATCTTTACGAAGAAGATGAAGACAGCGATACCGATCACCAGGCATTTGCAGACAAACCTGTAAAGCTTGCGATTATTGGTCGTCCTAACGTTGGTAAGTCAACGCTGACAAACCGTATACTGGGTGAAGATCGCGTAATTGTATACGACATGCCAGGTACAACACGTGACTCTATCTACATTCCGATGACTCGAAATGAAAAAGAGTATGTGTTAATTGACACCGCAGGTGTTCGTAAGCGTAAAAAAGTAAGCGACGTAGTTGAAAAGTTCTCTGTAATTAAAACGCTTCAAGCAATCGAAGATTGTAACGTTGTGTTATTGATTGTTGATGCTCGCGATGGTATTTCAGATCAAGATTTAAGCTTATTAGGCTTTGCTCTTAACTCAGGTCGTTCATTGGTAATTGCAGTGAACAAATGGGATGGATTAGACGATTACGTTAAAGATCGTATTAAATCAGAGCTCGATCGCCGTTTAGGCTTTATTGACTTTGCACGCCTACACTTTATATCTGCACTACACGGTACAGGTGTTGGTCATTTATTCGAGTCTGTTGACGAAGCGTATGAATCAGCTACTAAACGTATAAGTACTGCAATGTTACGTCGTATTATGGACATGGCTCAAGCCGATCACCAGCCGCCTCTTGTTCGTGGTCGTCGTGTTAAGCTCAAATATGCGCATGCCGGTGGTTATAACCCACCACGTATTGTTATTCACGGTAACCAAGTTAAAGATTTACCAGATAGTTATAAACGCTACCTGATGAACTATTACCGTAAAGCGCTTAAAATTATGGGCACACCTATCAAAATCGAATTTAGAGAAGGTGAAAACCCATTTGCTGGTCGTGTTAATAAAGTAACACTGTCGCAAAAGCGTAAAATACGTGCATTTGCTAAAGAAAACCGTAATAAATAAATTTGTTAAAAATTAGTTTATTGCAATAAAAACGGCGTACTTTTTAGTACGCCGTTTTTTATGCTTTATACCAATTAGCTTAATTAAGTGATCTATTTTGAGGCTTGAAAACGTGTTGATAGCTTGGCAAAAATCTCGCTATTTAGTTGTTGAACTAAGCCGCTACGCGGAGATCCTATTCTGACCATTTGAGCCACACTTACCTTGGGGTTATCCCATATTTGGAGGTAAGTCATGAATACACTCATTGAACAAGTCAAAACTGAAATAGCCTACCGTGGTTATTCACAAAGTACCTGTAAAAGTTATTGCGAGCATTTACTTAAACTCAGCCATTATTTTAATAAACCACTCAATTTAATTACTGATGATGAGCTGAATATCTTTTTTAAAGATCCCGCCATTCGCAAGCTCTCCAGAGCGAGTCAAAAAATACAAATAAACAGCATTTGGTTTTTGTTTAAGAATATTTTACACCGCCCACTGAACTTAGACATAGCCTTGCCTAAAGCAAAACCTCGGGCACCTACTTATTTATCGCGTGATGATATTCGACGACTTATAGAAAGTTGCACGGATATGCGCTTAAAAACATTGATAGTGGTGTGTTATGGATGTGGTTTGCGTATTGGCGAACTGCTGCGCATCAAAGTGCAAGACATCGATGGACAGCGTAAAACCATTTTAATTGAACATGGTAAAGGAGATAAGTCACGCTATGTTGTTGTATCAGATAGCGTGCTAAATCAATTACGTTGCTATTGGAAAATGTATCACCCAACGGGCTGGATGTTTTATTCACGATGGTTAATGGATAAACCCATGTCACCCTCAAGCTTCAGAAAGGCATTGAAAAAACATGCACAAATGTGTGGTTTAAAGCACTGTAATCCACATGTATTACGCCATGCTTATGCAACACATCAACTTGAGTTAGGGATGCCGCTTCATCAACTTCAACATCAGCTTGGTCACAGTGACATTAGAACCACGCAAAGTTACTTACACTGGTTACCTGAATTAGGGCATGGTGGTATTGATTTACTCGCAAGTTGGGGAAACCAATGAGCGGCTTACACCTCGCTGATATTTTAAATTCTGGCCTTGGGAATTATCGGCAGCACCACATAATGAGTTATCAGCAGTTACGAGTCTGCCAACACCTTCAATCATGCAGAACGGGTCAGCTCGGTTATCAAGCATGGCAATGTGATAACTGTAGTGAAGTACAACAAATTGGATGTAGCTGTCGAGATCGGCATTGCCCACGTTGCCAAGGTATGGCAACGGCTAAATGGGTGCAAAGACAACAAGAGGATTTATTATCGTGTCGCTATTTCCACCTTGTTTTTACGCTCCCGCATGAGTTAAATATCATTGCGCACTACAACCCAAACGCGTTGTATCACTGTTTATTTAAAGCCGCATGGCAAACGCTGGTAAATTTGCGAAACGAAAGAGGCATGGCCAGTTAGGCATGACAAGCGTACTGCATACGTGGGGGCAGAACTTAAGTCAGCATATTCACCTGCATTGCTTGATACCCGCAGGCGCGCTTGATAAAGCGCACTGGCATGAAATAGAAAAAGGCTATTTATACCCCGTTAAAGCATTATCAACAGTGTTTAGAGGGAAAATGCTCGCGGCGCTCAATGAATGCGATAGTTCATTCGCGAAGGTAAGCACACCAACCAAATGGTGCGTGTATAGCAAAGCCTGTTTAACGTACAGTGAAAAGCTAGTTAGTTACCTTGCTCGTTATACCCGAAAAGGCGTGATGTCAGAATCGCGATTAGTGTCAGCGACTGAAGAAACAGTGAGCTTTAAATACCGCGATTATGCAGATAACAACCGCGATAAAGTCATGACTCTGAGTTGTGATGAATTTTTACGGCGCTACTTACAACATGTATTGCCCAAAGGGTTTATGCGCATTCG
>NZ_AUTP01000346.1:0-2882 GCF_000498075.1 Pseudoalteromonas sp. TAB23 | reverse complement strand
CTGGCCTACATCGCCCGCGCCTTGAACAACATTAAACACACCTGCAGGTACGCCAGCTTCAACAAATACTTCTGCAAGTTTAATAGCGCCAAGTGGTGTTTCTTCAGATGGTTTAAATATAAATGCATTACCAGCTGCAAGGGCAGGGCCCGACTTCCAACACGCAATTTGTAGTGGGTAGTTCCATGCACCAATACCCGCACAAATACCTAATGGCTCTTTACGTGTGTAGTAAAAGTCATCACCAACCATTTGTTGTTGGCCTACTTGTGCTGGCGCAAGGCCTGCAAAGTATTCAATTACATCAGCGCCGGTTTCAATATCAACACAATTTGCTTCTTGCATTGGTTTACCGGTGTCGAGTACTTCTACAAGTGCCAGCTCATCGTTGCGCTCGCGTAAAATAGCCACTGCTTTTAATAAAATGCGACTACGTTCAATGGGTGTCATTGCTGACCACTGAGCAAAACCTTGCTTTGCACTGGCAATGGCTGCGTTTTGAATAAATTCGTCGGCAATTTCTACTGCGTAAATAACCTCGCCCGTTGCTGGGTTTGTTACATCAAATGTTTTGCCGTTCTGGTTTGCAAGAAAATGGCCGTTAATAAAATTTTGATAGACAGGTGTAGTCACGCTAGGCTCCATATTGCTTGATAAGTGAAAGTACGTAGCTTTTTGCTAACTTTTCACTGTGTTTAAACTGATTATTGTCTGATTTGCTCAGTACTGCTCTTAACCATAGGCCATCGATCATTGCGGCGCTAAGTTCTGCAGCTTGCTTTGCTTGCTCAATAGGCATTAATTGCTTAAAAGAAAATGCTAAATTACTTTGCAAGCGTTTACTGTTTACGTTTTGTAGTCTGTGTAATTCTTCATCATGCATCGATTGCGCCCAAAAACTTAACCACGTTCGGGTTGTATCATTACGCTGTTGTACAAGCGCAAAGTTGGCTTCGATAATAATCATTAAGCGTTCAATGGCATTCGTTTGGTTGTTTACTTTACTTATCAAGCCTTGTTTTAAGCTTGTTAGTAAGTATCTAACAGTGGCTTCAATTAACCCCTGCTTACCACCAAAATAATGACTAATAATGCCTGACGATAAACCGGCATTTTTACTAATGCTGTTTATAGTTGTGCCTTGTAGTCCATTAGTTGCAACTGACTCTATAGTCGCGTCAATTAGCTGCTGACGTCTGACAGGTTCCATTCCGACTTTAGGCATAATTTTTATTAATTGAACGTTCAATAAACATAAGCTTAAGGTAATAGCTCTAACAATTCAAGGCTGAAGTAAATATCTAGATGCCAAAATGTAGATTAATCATTAATAAAAGCGCAACTAATGCGATAAAGAAGATAAGGTTTTACTTTGTTTTATTTTATTTAAAACAAAGGCTTGTGAATTTTATTTTGAAATTAAATAATAGTAATGATTTGTTTACAGCAATAAATGAATAAAATGATCAATAATCATTAGTGCAGTAATAGTTAGAGTACTAATAGTATTAATTTAATACAAAAGCGCACTAAACCTGCAATTGCTTAGTGCTCTAATAAATTTATATAGAGAGTAAACTTTGTGGTTTTATCGTTTTAAAGCGCTTGGTTTTGGAAGGTCAGGCATTATTAATAACGCCTTTAAAAAGTAGGGGGTAACGTCTTAGTCTATTGCCAATATAGTCATCAGCTAAAATTTGCTGGCAAATAAAGTCTATATCTTTGCTTGCTTCAAAAACCCAATCAAAGCGCTCTATAGCCAGTAAAAAACCACGCTTTAAATGAGTTTGAGCACGGTACTGTTCTAAGTTGTCTTGAATAATTGAGACTTTGCTTGGATCAGCTCTAAGCTCTTCTACTACTTGGTTTATAAAAGTAGTATTGAGCTTACTGGTAGGGCGGTGTCTGCGTTTTCGTGGGTGCATTAGCTCTCGTTTGCAATGTTATATAATTTTTTCAAAAAGTCGTCTTTATGCTTTTCATGTTCGTAGTCAAGGTGGTAAGTATTATGAAAACCAAAGCGCAGTTCAACGCCGCTACCTTGTAGGTATACTGTGTAGCCATCTACGTCTGAATAAGCAGTAACACCTTGATAATGCTTGCCTTCATTAGTCATTTCACCTTTTTGAATTATACGTTCATATACGGCTAAAATCTGTTTATTGTCGATTTCGTTTTTCATGTTTTATGCCCTTCGTTTAGTAACTCATACGATACAGATATGAGGGTCGATCATCTTAAAAACAATAGCTAAAAAAGTGTGATATTGCTTTGTAATTTCGCTTTTTTAAATTATGCTCAAAACTCATTTATTGTTGAGCTTAGAGCATGATAGACAAGGCGTTACTACTAAAAACTCGTGAGTTATCGGATCAATTAATTGCATTGCAAACTCCAATTAGGATACTCGATGCTATTAATTGGGATAAACAAACTAAAGAGGAGTTTTTTAGACAGAAATGTCAAAAAAACCCACTCATCGATCGTGCATATTATCAACAGCGCGACCTTGGTTTTGTACCTAGCGAGTTACGCCAAGCATTTTCTACTTTGCACCGTAACATTATTAACCAATTGGGGCAGTTAAATCCGATTGCTCAATATATGGGAAAAATGTGCACCGAGTATAAAACGGTATTAAGTATGCTTGAGTATCGTGGAACGCCAGAGTTTCATGATTTATCGGTGGAGTTATTTGGTCACCCTAAAGACTTATTCCATGCTGGTGAGCCCTCACTTTCTGAGCTAGCTAATATGCTAGATAAACCGCTGCAAAATTTACTTATAGCCGACATACTGCCTGACGACCCTAAAAATATTGATGCTGTTGATGCTGTGCGTATTTTGTCTGAGCAAGTAAATGCCAGTATGGCAGGCATAAA
>NZ_AUTP01000345.1:0-18762 GCF_000498075.1 Pseudoalteromonas sp. TAB23 | reverse complement strand
GTGATGCAGCCGCCGGTGCTAATAATATAAAGCTTAATCAAGATGTTAAGTTTTCTCAGCGTGAGCTTGATATTTTAGAAGTGCACGAAGGGTGGATACACGTAGGTACCACTCAAAATGGTTTAGCTCAGCCTTATTTAACATGTTTAAGTAAAGGCACGCCTAGCTCTACTATTACCCAAGAAGGCTTAGCGGTACTTACCGAAATTATTACATTAAAATCGACTCCAAGGCGTTTATCTAAATTAGTGAATCGTATTCAAGCCGTTACAAAGGTAATTGACGGTGCTGAGTTTGTAGATATTTACCGTGATTACGTAGCGCAAGGTTTATCAAAAGATGACAGTTACACACTAGCGCAGCGTGTATTTAGAGGCAGTACGCCAACAGGTCTGCCTTTTACAAAAGATATTGCTTACATTAAAGGCTTTGTACTGGTTTATAACTTAATACGCGTAGCAATACAGCTTGGACGAATCGATAGACTTCCTTTATTACTGGTAGGTAAAATATCGATAGATGATTTTAGATTAATATCGCAGCTTCATGATTTAGGTGTAATAGAGAGTCCACAATTTGTGCCACCACATTTTAAAGATTTACGCGGTTTGGCAACTTGGTTGAGCTTCGGTCGTTTTATTGGCGATTTATCGTTTGAAAAATTAGAAAATGATTATAAACCGTTATTTTTATAATTAATCAATATAACTTACCGACATAAAAAAAGCCCATAACGGGCTTTTAAATAAAGTACTTTAGGTTTTGCTATCGAGCGTTGGTGCTTTCAAATATTTTGTCAGCTGAGGCTGCAACAAAACCAGTATAAAGCTCACCGTCGGCTTTAGGGTAACGAATAGCAAACTCATAAAAACAGCTAGGGATGCTCATATCACCGTCACTGAAGGTAACAGAGTATTCATCTGCAAGTGTTGACGATTGCTCTAGTAACACCTCTGGTGAGCCTTTAACTTCGCCGCCTGACGTATTAAGCGAAAAGCCGGCGTCTTTTAGGGCTTGGTTAACATCATGAATGTTATCAAACTTAGCAAGCGTATTAATATTTACGGTAAAGTGATTGGCGCGGTAACCCCACGCCGACATCCACGCTGCATATTCACTTTCAGCTAGCAGCTGCTTATAAGTATCGGTGCTTACTTGCCAATGCGTGCCTGAATACAAAAAGTTATCAGCTGTTACTGCGCTTTCGTCAATTTGGCTTACCATATCGGTTACGATAGCTTGTAACTCTGGCGAGCATTTTTCAACTAATAGCTCAGAAATAAACACTTTTGGCTGATTAGGATCGCTATGCTCGTAGTGCTTTGCATAGAGTTTTTTAGCTTCAAAATGGTACTCACCACATTCTTTGTAACCAATAGCTAAAAAGTGAGCAGCGAGCTTTTCAAGACCCACTTTTTCAATATTAAACGTACGCAGCGCAATATGATCGTTAATAATGTCATTTTTTTGCGTTGACCCTAAAAGGTCATGAATTTTGACTGCCGATGGTGTTACGTTTAAGTAGTTTTTCCAAAGGCTCTCAAATAATGTGTTTACATCAGTATGCATGTTAAATCCTTAAATCTAAAATTTTGGTTTATTACTTATTCAATTATCAAGCCTGGCGCTAGGGTTTGCGGTAAGCTCACTTTGTCTGACTCAACAGATGCCACAGGGTATGCACAATAATCAGCGGCGTAATAGGCACTTGCTCTGTGATTACCACTGGCGCCAATACCGCCAAATGGAGCTGCACTAGAGGCACCCGTAATAGGGCGGTTCCAGTTAACAATCCCTGCACGAATGCGCTTTAAAAAGTGAGTGTAATCATCTTCACTGTCGCTAAGTAAACCTGCAGATAAACCAAAGCTTGTGTTGTTAGCTTCAATAATTGCGCTGTCAAAGTCGTTGTAACGATACACTTTGATAAGCGGTCCAAAATGCTCTTCATCTGGCATGTCGGTAATGTTTGTTACATCAATAATACCCGGGCTTACAAAACCGGTGCCTGATTTTAATTGCTTAAGTTCAACAAGGATTTGCGCGCCTTTTGACACTAATTCACTTTGCGCAGCGACCATACCCAGTGCTGCTTTTTCGCTTATCATTGCACCCATAAAAGGCTGCTCTGTAGCAAAACTGTCGTCTACAACTATGTTTTTAGTCGCGCTTATTAGCTTTTCTAAAATAGCATCGCCATTGAGCGATTTTTCAATAAATAAGCGGCGTGCACATGTACAGCGCTGACCTGAGGTAATAAAGCCTGATTGAATAATATCGTGCACAGCAGCGCTTACATCACTCACATCTTTTACAATAAGAGGATTATTACCACCCATTTCAAGTGCTAAAATTTTGCCAGGGTGTCCTGCAAATTGCTTATGTAGTAAGTGACCTGTGTTTGAGCTACCGGTAAAAAACAATCCATCTATGTCTTTGTGAGAGGCAAGTGCTTTACCTGTTTCAATTTCACCTTGCACAAGGTTAATAACACCTGCTGGTAAGCCCGCTTTTAGCCAAAGTGAGAGCGTAAATTCTGCAACGTGCGGCGTCATTTCTGATGGCTTAAATATCACGGTGTTGCCTGCTAAAATTGCAGGAACAATATGCCCGTTTGGTAAATGCCCCGGAAAGTTATACGGGCCAAAAATAGCCACAACGCCATGCGGTTTGTGTCTAATAAATGCTTTAGCACCTGGCATTGGGTTTTCGGTTGTACCGGTACGCTCATGGTATGCTTTTACAGATATAGCTACTTTGCCTGTCATTGCGCCCACTTCGGTGCGGGTTTCCCATAATGGCTTACCTGTTTCGCGTGCAATTATGGTCGCAAATTCTTCACTGTGTTCTTTTAATTGAGCTGCGAAGTTTTCTAAAATGGCTATACGCTCTTCAAGTGGTTTGTCTGCCCATTGTAATTGCGCAGCTCTGGCTGCTTTTATAGCTGAATCTACTTGATCAGCGTTTGCGCCATTGCCTTGCCATACCACATCGCCATTACTTGGATTGATCGACTCAAATGCTGGACCAAGGCCCACATGCCACTGGTTATTAATTAGGTGTGTATTCATAAATAATTTACAGGCGGAAAAATCGCGCTGCATCTCCTTGACTTAAATTAAGTGCTTTAGCCACATCTTGGCTAATGACGAGAGTATGTTTTGCATGATTGTAATGTGCGTCTTTGGTAAATGTTGCTCTAAAGCCACTTACGCCTTGATTACATACAGCCAGCGTATCAGAGCTATTTTGTGATATGTGATCAAGCTCACCAATAGTAATAGGGCAAACTTGAGAGTCGCGAATGCTGCGAATATTACCAAGCTTTGCTTCAACCGTTGGGCCTGCGTCAAATAAGTCAACGTAGCCTCTGTGCTCAAAACCTTCTTTTTCTAATAATTTTAGCGCAGGTTTTGTTTTTTCATGCACATGCCCAATAACTGCTTGGGCTTTTTTGCTAAGCAAGTTCACATAAATAGGGTATTTAGGCATTAACTCGCTAATAAATACCTTATCGCCTAAGCCAACTAAGTGATCCGCTTCTGGAAATTCAATACTAAAAAAGTGCTCTTGCAGCCATTGCCAAAAAGGAGAATGGCCGTCTTCGTCGCTAACACCGCGCATTTCTGCGATAACAGTATCGGCAAAACGCTCGCTATGCTGAGCCATAAATAAAAAGCGTGAACGCGATAAAAATCGACCCGTTAAACCTTTGCGGCTATTCTCGCGCAAAAATAATGTGCATATTTCAGAGCAGCCTGTGTAGTCGTTACACATGCTTAAAATATCAACGGTGTTATATACATTTAAAGTAGGCGAGTGGTGTACTGTTTTACCTAAATGATAATGATATAAAGGCACCGATAAACCTACCGCAGCTTCTATAGCGGTTGTGCCAATAACGTCACCTGTTTCACTGTCCTCTAAAACAAATAAATAGCTTTCATCAAGTGGCTGGTTAATGTTTTTGGCAAAGCTTTTTTCAGCACGTTCAATTTTTTCTTTAAGCTGTGCATCGTCCACAGGTAAAGAGGTAAACCCATGACCGGATTCAATCGCTATTTGTTTAAGCGCGTCAAAATCATTGGCAGTAATAGGACGTAATACTTGCATTTATTGCTTGCTCCAATAGCACGCCTGTAGGCGTGCTAATTTAAACTATATTAACCGTTTACTACATCGCTAACGGCTTTTTCAAAGCGCGCTAAGCCTTCTTTAATATCTTCAAACGGGATAACTAAAGACGGTGTAAAGCGAATTACATTCATGCCAGCTACAAGGTTCATTAAACCATTATTAGCACTTGCTACTAAAAAGTCGCGTGCACGTCCTTCAAATTTGTCATTTAGTACTGCGCCAATTAATAAGCCTTTACCACGTACTTCGCTAAATACGTTGTATTTTTCGTTAATTGCGTTTAATCCGTCACGGAATAATTGCTCGCGCTCTTTAACACCGTTTAGTACGTCTGGTGTATTTACTGTATCAAATGCCGCTTCGGCTACAGCACAAGCAAGTGCGTTTCCGCCATAAGTAGAACCGTGAGTACCAATTTTTAAATGCTCAGCAATTGGTGTACGAGTGATCATAGCGCCAATTGGAAAACCACCACCCAATGCTTTTGCCGTTGTTAAAATGTCAGGAACAACCCCTAAACCTTCATAAGCGTATAAATCGCCTGTGCGACCAACACCCGTTTGTACTTCATCAAAAATAAGTAACGCGTTATGTTTAGTACAAAGTTCACGTACTTTTTTAGCAAATTCATCTGTTGGTGAAATAATACCGCCTTCACCTTGTAATGGTTCCATCATAACAGCACATGTTTTATCGCTGATCAGTGCTTCAAATGCTGCTATATCGTTAAAGTCACAATGTACTATGTCAGCAGGTTTTGGACCAAAGCCGTCAGAATATGCAGCTTGCCCGCCCACAGTTACTGTAAAGAATGTACGACCATGAAAACCTTTATTAAATGCAATAATTTGCGTTTTTTCAGCGCCATATACGTCCAGTGCATAACGACGCGCTAGCTTAAGGGCTGCTTCGTTTGCTTCTGCGCCTGAGTTTGCAAAGTAAACTTTATCAGCGAATGTTGCTTCAACCATTTTTTGAGCTAAACGAAGTGCTGGCTCATTAGTCATAACATTCGATAAATGCCAAATTTTTTCGCCTTGCTCTTTTAATGCTTTAACTAATGCAGGATGACAGTGACCCAAACAGTTAACGGCAATACCACCAGCAAAATCGATAAACTCGTTATCATTTTGATCCCAAACGCGTGAACCTTCACCACGAACTGGAATGATTGCTGATGGATTATAGTTTGGTACCATTACGTCGTTAAATAAGTCTCTTGTTACTTGCATTTTTACACCTAAATTTAATGGGCTTAGATAAAAGATTAGTTGCTAACTCAAAGAAGAATATAGCCTTTATTCTTCAGCAAACACGTTATTATTTCTTGTAGAGGTCATTATCGAAGGTTAGCTGTTAAAATTGCAGTGCTATTTTGTGAAAAATGATTAAAATAAAAGTCAAAATAACGAAGAAAATAACCATTATGATAACCCCACAAGATGAAAAGCTACTTTCTGTACTAAAAACAAACGCTAGAGCGAGTATTTCTGATCTTGCTCGCATGCTTGACTTATCTCGTTCAACGGTACAAAGCCGTATGCTCAAACTAGAAGAAACGGGTGTAATTAAAGGCTATAGCGTTGATTATGGTGACGACTACCTCAGTAAAATGGTATCAGCTCATGTGTCTATAAAAGTAAGACAAAAACTAACAACTAAAACAAATATTGAGCTTAAGCAAATTGATGCAATTTCGCAGCTCTATGCCATAAGTGGTGAGTTTGATTTAATTGCTGTAGTACAGGCTCAAAATTTAGAGCAGCTTAGCCATTTACTAGACGATATAGGAAATTTGGATGGAGTAGAGCGCACAACATCTTCTGTTATTTTAGAAACTAAATTTAAGCGCTAGAGTCAGTGAGTTTTTTGTTTTAGTCGTGAAGTGAACACTCGGTATACTTTAGATAAGTAATAGAAAGGCTAGGGTTTGTTGATCTTTAAAGGTTGAATTTTCAGCAGCCTGTTTAGTATTTAGGCAAGGTAGAGCCTATGCAGTGTGGTTACTCCCCATAAATGGGCGATAACGTAGCATTAATACCAAACAGGCGCTGCCCAAAAGGCTCTTCCTAGGAGCTATTTACTCTTTGTTACCTACATGGATTTAGGTAAGGAGCATGAGCAAGACGCGGAAGCTTTGCTCGGTTTTTACTTATTCTTACATGGATGTAAGCCATTAGAATAACGCAGGAGCAGTTATTGAGCCCACTAGGTTACAAATCTCGCGCCGCGATTAAATAGCACCTAATTTGAACAAATTTTAATCCTCAAAGATCAACGGACCCTAGATATAAATGCATTAACTTAAATATTTAAGTGTACTTTTTATAAGCTAATAGCAGTAGAACATAGATTTAAATATTGAAGCCATTGATAAGATACAAAATTTTGTAAGGAGAATTTATGCTTTTTTAATATGGATGACTATACTCATTTTAATTTGTACAATATTTAGTAATGGATTATGCCTGCATATTTTTTTACCCTCTTATTGGGTTTAACTGAGCCTCTTCAGTTTGGAACAAACTTACCCACCACTGCACCTGATAATGCAGTCAACCAAGTTGAGTGTATTTTATTTGAAATAGGAGCTCCTTTTCAGCTATAAACCTTGCCATGGTTACGTGCACGTCGAGAAGTAAAGTTAGACCGCTTAGATGGTTATTTCACAACTCACTTAATGCCTGAAATGAAGGCCTATGGGCGCATATCATCCCCCATCTTTTTAGAAAGCTGGTACTGGTTTACTCATCCAGAGAGCATTAATAAACCAAAAAATAAAATGCGTTATGGTGCAGTAAGAGGGAGTTATCAGGCTAATTGGTTTAAAACTCAGAATATTATTGCTGAGGTAGAAGTAAATTCATTAGAAGAAATAGTCAATGTTATGCACCATAAGCGGATTGATAGAATTCTACTTGATTTAGACGATTTTGAATTAGCAGCCTCTAAGCTAGGCATTAATGAGGATGAGTATCAAAGAGAATTTTTTAGGTATGTACCTTTGGGATTATTTGCTTCGCATTCACTTATTAAACGCTTTCCTAAATTTATGCAGCAGTTTGATGAAAATATAAATACTTGTGCGCAGGCTCCATTTTCACTATCAAAAAGTGAAGAAAAGCAAATACTTGATAGGTTGTCCAGTAGTGCTAAAACCTTACTAAACTTACCTAGTTTAGTAGAACAAGTTCAAATAAGTAACGAGTTTCCCTTAAGTGAATCTGAAATTAAAAAACTAGACCAGCTATGGATAAAAGAAAGTAAACAAGTAAAGCACCCTGATGGATTAGCTATGCTTAATTTACCGTTATCTAAAGTATTTAAAAAATGGCAATCTCAATTCAAAGGTGTTGTTACTGAGCTAATATTGACTGATAACCAAGGAAAAAACATCGCTATTAGTAAGCTAACCAGTGACTACTGGCAAGGAGATGAAAATAAGTTTACTAAAACATTTAAACAGTCAAAAGATTTTAACTTTGATAGCGTCACATATGATGCATCAACACATCATTTTCAAGTTCAGCTAAGTTTTCCTGTTTTAGATGATAATAATAGTCATATTGGAGTGTTGATTTTAGGTATTGATGTAGAAAAAGCACTTCATTCGTCAAACGAAAAGAGTAATTAACTCATTACCTTTCACATAAGTTAGCTAAGCTTTAATGCTTTCGCTTAGCTAACTAGATGCTATGGAAGTGTTTTTTCTGAAATAGGTTTTTTTCTTATAACTTCTTTTTTGGCTTTATCAAGCTTTATAAAATAAGCATTACCGCCTATGCCTTTAAACTCTTCATCTGTAAATACAATCGTATTGTCATCAAAAAAGGTGACAGCTTCTTTTTGAGTAACAATCCCTAAGTCTATTTTTGATACATCACCAGAGAAAAACTTATCACCTTCAAAGTTTTCAAATAACCAAAGACTTGTTGAATCAAGTAAGACTAATTTTTTACGATCGGGGCTGAGCGCCGCAGAGGTTATCCAGCATAGTTTTTCAAGCGTGGTACACGTTTTAAAAGAGTCAATTAGCTCAGCATCAAAATTTGCTGCATGATCGCCCACTTTATACACTTTAGTAATACCATCGAAAGGTTCTGTGCGGTTTTTAGTAAATAAATATAAATGACGACCTAGTGCTACAAATGCTTCTAAATCAAAATTGCGGTCATTGGGTTTTATTGGACTGCCATCCATTTCAGGGTAGGTAAACTTAATTATTTCGGCTTGGGTTGTGTTTGTTTTTATATCTATCGGGTTTTCTATTTTATAAATAGTGAGCCATCTACGATCATTTTTGTTATTACCAAAATCCCCTAAAAAAAAGTGCCCAAATTTGTTTTGGGTCATGTCTTCCCAATCAATGTTTTTAGCGTTTTCAACCAAAATTTCTTTGGCGATAGAACCATCTTTGTTAAGGCGGTAAAGCTTGGGTTCGTTGCCTCCGTCGTTAATAGCCCATAGACGTTTTTGTTTATCAAATTCAATACCTGAGATTTCTTTTAATTTAGGATCAACTGAGATTTCTTTTTTACTATAAAGGGTATAGATTGAAGTACCAACAAGTGTGGCTATTATTAAAAAGATAATGGCTATAGTTATTAAAATGCTTTTTTTCAACATGAAAATTATGATATTTCAGAGTATTAAGATGCTGTGTATTATCGCTGATGAAAGTACAGAACAAAAGAATTTTATAAATTTAGGCAATACTTTTGGACTATTTAACTTTAAATTCGATTAAATAAATAATATGTAATGTACGCTCAGTTGGTTCAAATATTGCTCTGTACTACTGAGCTTTTTAAAAAAGATTGTTTATATACTAACCGCACTTTTTAAGTGCAGAAAAAATGAATTGTTGCACTGTAATAATGCGTAAATAAAGTTTTGGTTAACTTACAACGTGTTTAATGATTTTGAATGGAATCCACATCGCCTTTCTGTTTAGTTGTATGGCCTGTGGCAAAGATTAAGTACCCTTTTTGGTTTAGTTGGAGCCTGCTATGTTGAATAAACGTTTTTTTAAAACAAAAGATGAAGCTGAAGTAACCTTTGAATTTTCTCACCCAGAGGCAGAAGAAGTTTGCTTACTAGGCGAATTTAATGATTGGCAACCTGTGCCAATGAAGCTTAATAAAAAACAAGGTGTGTTTAAATTTAAGCAACGCTTACCTATCGATCAACAATTTCACTTTCGTTATTTAATAAATGGAGACATTTGGGATAACGACCACCAAGCTGATGGTTATATTGGCAATACATTTGGCACAGAAAACAGCATAGTAAATACTCAACGCATTAATTAAGGCGATTCAATGGATGCTCTTTCGCAGTTGTTTTACCTGCATGGTATTGGCTTTGAATTCACTAAGTATACAGGTGAACAGGTGTTTTTTAGCGAAGACACGCGTAAACGTGCTTTGCAATGTTGCGGTGTTGATACAAATAACGAAGCCGAAATAACTCAACTAACTTATGATTTAGATGCATCGCTTTGGCTGGATTTAGTACCCAGTGTGAGTTTGGTTGACCAAAAAAAGTGCGCTTTAAAGCTTCGTATAGACGAACGCCAGCAATATTTAGCCGCTACCATTGATGTCCCTTCACTTGGAATGCACATAGCATTTGACAACCTTTATAACTTGGCTGTCACTGGTGAATATTACTTACACGGCGTTCGCTATATTGAGCTGGCACTACCCATAGAAACTATGCCAATTGGCTATCATGACGCTAATGTTCAAGTAGGTGAACAGCATGCAATTACGCAACTTTGGTGTGTGCCTGAGCAAGTCTATCAAGTTGAAGACACAAAGCGTACAGGGTTATCTATTCAGCTTTACACATTAAAAAATAAAGCGCATTTAGGTATTGGCGACTTTGACGATTTACTAACGCTTACAAAATTATGCAGCTCGCAAAATATGGATTACATATTACTTAATCCACTGCATTTGTTATTCGCTGATATGCCAGAGCGTGCAAGCCCTTATAGCCCTAGTAGTCGGGCTTTATTAAACCCGCTTTATATTTCTATAGTATTAAGCGAAGACGCACAAAATAACGCAGTTCTACATGACCTCATGCAACAAGACGACGTAATTACACTTATAAAAAGTAATGATCAATTTATAGATTATGAAAATGTAAGCCGTATAAAGTATGCGTTATTTGAAGCGCTTTATAATCAGTTTGAATTAACGGCAAGTGATGAGCGTCGCCAAGCGTTTACTGATTTTTGTAATACTCATTCAACTACGTTAAATACCCTCGAATCAGATAACTTAACATTTGATTATTACCTGCAGTGGCAAGCGCATACGCAATTGGCACTGTGTCAACAAAGTTGTGCAGAGCGAGGTATGGCTATTGGCTTAATCAATGATTTAGCTGTTGGTTGTGCGGGTGATGGAGCTGAATTTAAAAATCAAAAGCCACTGTTTAGCCAAGGTGCAAGTGTCGGTGCTCCACCTGATCCATGGGCCGAAGCTGGCCAAAACTGGGGGCTTCCAGCACTAAATCCTCAAAGTCTTAGTAATAATCACTACCAATTCTATCGCTCGCTCATTCGCGCAAACATGCAAAATGTAGGTGGACTTAGAATTGACCACGTAATGGCTATTAGGCGCCTATGGTGGTGCTTTGAAAATAATGGCGAACAAGATGGCTGTTATGTTTACTACCCGTTTGAGCACTTACTCGCCATTTTAAAAATTGAATCACATATTAATCAGAGTATTGTTATTGGAGAAGATTTAGGCGTTGTACCGCCAGAGGTAAGGCAGGCTTTGGCATCTAGCGGTATTTTTTCTAATAGCTTATTTTATTTTGAAAAACAACATAGTGGTGAGTTTTTATCGACAGATGAGCTAGCAACACAGTGTTTGTTAATGATAGCCAATCATGATGTACCGCCTTTTACAGGTTGGTGGCAGCATGCTGATTTAAATATTAAGCAACAATACAAGCTTATTACTGATGATGAATACGAGCAATTAAAGCAACAACGAATAGAAGAGCAACATAGGGTACTACGATTTATTAATCGCCATACCAATACAACCGAGCTTTTATTACATAGTAATTCAGTCGAAGTATATAACGCACTAGCATTGTGTTTGGCGGGTTCTCAATCGCGTTTATTTGCAATACAAATAGATGATTTAGATGAGCAGAAGTATCCGGTTAATATCCCCGGGACAGACAAAGAATATCCTAATTGGCGACGTGTATTAACGCATACCAGTGAAGAAATTTTTACCAAAAATGGCTCACTTTTAGCTGCTATCGATTCAATAAGGAAAGGTTAAATGAGCAGTACAACTAATGAAAATAGTTACGATGCACAGGTGCATGCATTAAATACAGGACGATTTAAAGACCCATTTAGCTTTTTAGGGGCACATAAAACGGATGCTGAGGTTGAAATTCGTTTTTACTTACCTTGTGCAATAGGTGTGAGTGTTACATTAAATAATAAAAGTATTAAGGCGCAGCGCTACCAACAAAGTGACTTATTTATAGTCAAAGTTGATGCGCTGCCCACTGCGCCTTATCAATGCATTGCTCAGTACACAAATAGCAGCACTACCTTTTATGATGAATACAGCTTTGAAAGCACACTTGATGCAGAGGCAATGTATTTATTTAACGAAGGCAGCCTTGAACATGCGTACTCTCATTTTGGTGCACATTTTAGCACTCAACAAAATGTAGAGGGTGTGCGCTTTTGTGTATGGGCGCCTAATGCTGCAAGTGTCTCTATTATTGGTGAGTTTAATTTTTGGCAAGCTAATCGCCACTTTATGCGTTTTCATCCTGCAAGTGGTGTATGGGAGCTATTCGTACCAGGCCTTAAAGCCGACATGTGCTACAAATTTGCAATTACCGCTCAAAGTGGAGAAGTACTCGAAAAAGCCGACCCCTATGCATTTAAAATGCAACAAGCCCCGGGTACTGCAAGTGTACTGCAGTATAAACCAGAACCTATAACGCTCGGCGCTCAGGCACTTCAAAACCGACAAAAGCGTAATCATATTGATGCGCCAATTAGTATTTATGAAGTGCATTTAGGCTCATGGCAACGCGCTGAAAACAACCGCTATTTAAGTTACACAGAGCTTGCTGACAAACTGGTTAGCTACGCCCTTGAAATGAATTTTACCCACCTTCAACTTATGCCAATAAGTGAATACCCGTTTGATGGTTCGTGGGGGTATCAGCCTGTTGGTTTATTTGCACCTACCAGCCGTTTTGGCGATTACAACAGCTTTAAATACTTTGTAGAGCAATGCCACAAAGCTAATTTAGGTATTTTACTTGATTGGGTGCCTGGGCATTTTCCCAGCGATCCGCATGGCTTACATCGATTCGATGGCACTCATTTATATGAGCATGCCGATAAGCGTCAAGGCTTTCACCCTGATTGGAATACCTACATTTATAACTACGACCGCCCTGAAGTTAAAAGCTTTTTGATTTCAAATGCTATGTATTGGTTACATCAATTTGGTTTAGATGGTCTGCGTGTAGATGCCGTAGCTTCTATGTTGTATTTAGATTACAGCCGAAAAGAAGGCGAGTGGATTGCTAATTGTTACGGCGGGCGCGAAAACTTAGGTGCAATTGAGTGCCTAAAGCAAGTCAATATGCGCAGCTATAAAAACAACCCAGGCATTATGATGGTGGCTGAGGAGTCAACAGCGTGGCCGGGCGTCACCCAAAGTGTTGAGCACAACGGCTTAGGCTTTGGCTATAAGTGGAATATGGGTTGGATGAACGATAGTTTGCATTACATGCAGCACGACCCTTTATACCGTCAGCATCATCATCACGAAATGACTTTTTCGATGGTATACGCTTTTAGTGAAAACTATATATTGCCATTAAGCCACGATGAAGTAGTACACGGTAAAGGATCGTTAATTGAAAAAATGCCAGGCGATGATTGGCAGAAATTTGCAAATTTACGCGCTTACTACGCATTTATGTGGGCACACCCGGGTAAAAAACTCTTGTTTATGGGCGGTGAAATTGCACAGCGAAAAGAGTGGGGACACGATCATTCTATCGATTGGCATTTACTTGAGCACCAAAGCCACAGCGGTATAAAGCACACCGTAAAAGCGCTCAATACCGTTTATAAAAACCAACCCGCGTTGTATGAGTTAGATTCGAGCGCGGCTGGTTTTACCTGGATAGATAACAATAATAATCAGCAGAGCATTTTAAGCTTTGTTCGCTATGCTAAAAACGCAAAAGACTTTGTGGTTGTTATTGCTAATTTTACCCCCGCGTCATATGAAAACTACGTTATTGGCGTACCGAGTAAAGGGCGTTATAAAGTTGTTTTAAATACAGACGATACTCAGTTTTTTGGCTCTGGCGTTGAAGTAACTAAAGATTCATCGCAGATAGTTCAGGCAATAAATGAATCAAATCATGGCTTTAAACACAGTATTTCAATTGCCATTGGTGGCTTAACAACTATTTACTTACAAAAGGTTGATGATGAGTAACCAATTTGATGTAGCCCCCGGTAATGTAGAACCGCTAGGTTCTAGTGTTATTAATAATGGGGTTAACTTCGCGCTTTATGCGCCAGGTGCAAGCCNAGCCTATGTGTGTTTGTTTGATAAAAGTGGCCATTCAGAAATTCTAAAAATGGCGATGAATATTAACGAAGGGGGTATTTGGAGTATTCATATTTCGCCATTAAGCGCCGGCGCACTTTATGGCTTTAGAGTTGAGGGTGAATATAACCCTAAAAATGGTCAACTATTTAACGAAAATAAACTACTGATAGACCCATACGCAAAAGACTTGTTTGGTGAGTTTACATGGAGTGAACGCCATTATGGGCAAATGCCAATTGGCACTAAAAGCACCGTAAATAATGCGATTGATATACCTAAGTCAAAAGTAGCACCCCCTACGTTGTATGCGCATAAAAAGCCAAACCACCGTTGGTCAAACACGGTTATTTACGAGTGCCATGTTAAAGGCACAACGTGTCGTCATCCTAAAATACCTAAATCTCTACAAGGAAAGTTTTTAGGGTTAAGCCACCCAAGCTTTATTGAGCATTTACAAAGCTTTGGCATTACAGCAGTTGAGCTTTTACCTGTTCATTCTTTTATTAGTGAGCAATTTTTAACAGGAAAAGGGCTGCAAAACTATTGGGGTTATAACACGCTTAACTTTTTTACCCCCCATAAAGACTATTTAGTAAACGACGATATAAACGAGTTTAAGCAAATGGTGCGCGAGCTTCATGCTGCCGACATAGAAGTTATTCTAGATGTTGTTTATAACCATACAGCAGAGGCGGGNGGGGGCCGATGGCCCTATATTATCGCTAAGAGGCTTTGATAACTTAGCGTATTACCGCACAGTAGAGGGTCAGCCTAATGTATATATAAACGATACCGGCTGTGGGAATACCATAAATATTGATCACCCTAAAACACTGCAACTTGTACTTGATAGCCTTCGTTATTGGGTTGAGGTAATGGGTGTTGATGGCTTTAGGTTTGATTTAGCGACCATTTTAGGGCGCTCAAAAGCAGGCTTTAGCTCTGCACATACTTTTTTACAAGCAGTAGCCCAAGACCCTGTGCTTAATAAGGTTAAGCTAATAAGTGAACCTTGGGATATAGGTCCTGGCGGCTATCAACTTGGGGCGTTTCCGCCGCCATGGCGAGAATGGAACGATCAATACCGCGATGTAATTAGACGTTTTTGGCAAAGTGAAACGGGCATTATTGCCAACGTTGCAAAACGTTTGCATGGATCGTTTGATATTTTTGAGCACAGCCAACGTGGACCACTTAATAGCATTAACTTTATAACGAGTCATGATGGTTTCACGCTTGCCGATTTAGTGAGTTATGAAGAAAAGCATAACGAAGCTAATGGTGAGCAAAACAGAGATGGGCACAGTGCAAATCATTCGTTTAACTGTGGAGTAGAAGGCTTTACCAGTGACTCAAAAATAAACGCACTGCGTTTGCAACAACAAAAGAACTTTTTACTTACTTTGATATTCTCAAAAGGTGTTCCCATGATTGCCGCTGGCAGCGAAATGGCGCACTCTCAAGGGGGTAATAACAATGCTTATTGCCAAAATAATCGCACTAGCTGGCTTGCCTGGAAAGATTCTCAGCTTAATCATTCGCTAACACGATTTATTGACGATGCTTTAAAAATTAGACGCGGGCACAGTGCGTTCAAACACAGTGTATTTTTAGATGATATAGACGAGCGTTTTACCGTTAAGTGGTTTACTGAACAAGGTAAAACCATGACCGACGCTCATTGGCATGAAGATACCAGACAGTTTTTAATGTAT
This sequence comes from Pseudoalteromonas sp. TAB23, assembly GCF_000498075.1. Lineage (NCBI taxonomy): Bacteria > Pseudomonadati > Pseudomonadota > Gammaproteobacteria > Alteromonadales > Pseudoalteromonadaceae > Pseudoalteromonas > Pseudoalteromonas sp. TAB23. The sequence goes on along the minus strand of NZ_AUTP01000345.1, from coordinate 3,269 downwards.
AGCTTACTTGATAAGCAAAACAATCATGCATTACTGATGGTATTTAATGCCAGTAAAAAAACAGTTTTTTGCCAAATGCCGCCTTCGCCTATTAATGCGCCGTGGCAAATGGTTTTATCAAGTGTAAATAATGCATCTGTGAGTAGTAATGAAGATGCGATGGTTGAAATTTCAGCACAAAGTAGTTGGGTTTTTAGTGCTAATTTAGAGGATGTAAGTCATGGCTAAACAAAGTGAACAAGTGTGTGTAGTAAAGGGCTGGCAAGAAGGTCCTGTTATAGATGAAAGTACGCTTAAAGATGACTTAACACGGCATTTTTATTATACCCTAGGTCGCGATAAGGTCGGCGAATCAAGACTGTATTTATACCATGCTTTAGCGCTGACTATTCGCGACAGACTTGTTGCCCGCTGCAGAGAAACGAATCAACAAATTAAGCAAGAGAAACGCCGCAAAACGGCTTACCTTTCTCTTGAATTTTTAATGGGGCGTGCGCTAGGTAATGCAATACTAAACCTAGATTTAGACGACCAAGTTGCTGCTGCATTACAAGAATACTGCACAACAGTAGAAACGCTTGAAGATGCCGAGCACGACGCAGGTTTAGGTAACGGTGGTTTAGGCCGCCTAGCTGCTTGTTTTTTAGATAGTTGTGCAAGTCTAGCGTTACCTGTCATTGGTTATGGCCTTCGTTACGAATACGGCATGTTTAACCAATCCATTAAAGATGGTAACCAAATTGAGCAACCAGATAACTGGCTGCGCGAAGGGCACCCATGGGAGCTAAGCGCGCCAGAGCATGCAAAACGTGTGAAATTTGGCGGCTACGTGCAAAGTTACACGGATAAATTTGGCCGAGAGCATCGTCAATGGATGAGTTCACAAGATGTATTAGCTGTCCCTTACGATGTCCCTGTCCCAGGTTATAAAAACAATATTGTAAATACGTTACGCTTATGGAAATCAGAAGCGACAGATGAATTTAATTTGACCGAATTTAATGCAGGCAGTTACTCAGAAGCCGTCGCTCAAAAAAACCTAGCTGAACAAATTACCATGGTGCTATATCCAAACGACAGCAGCGAAAATGGTAAAGAGCTTAGATTGCGCCAACAATACTTTTTATCATCTGCGAGTATTCAAGACGTAGTTGATCAGTGGGTTTCCCAACATGGCGAGAGCTTTAGCGACTTTGCTGATTTTCATGTTTTTCAGTTAAACGATACGCACCCAAGTATTGCTGTTGCAGAGCTGATGCGTATTTTAATTGATGATTACGAACTTGATTGGAACGATGCTTGGCAAATCACTACTAAAACAATGGCCTACACAAACCATACGCTACTTCCTGAAGCGCTTGAAAAGTGGTCTGTTTCGTTGTTTTCAAAATTATTACCACGCATTTTAGAAATAGTTTACGAGATAAATGCACGCTTTTTAGCACAAGTTGCACAGCAATGGCCGGGTGATGTTAATAAACAGCGTGCATTGTCGTTGATTGAAGAGGGCGATGAGCCGCAAATTCGTATGGCTTACTTAGCCATTGTAGGGAGTTACTCTGTAAATGGCGTAGCAGCACTGCATACCGAACTGTTAAAAGCGGGTTTATTTAAAGAGTTTTACGCACTGTGGCCAGATAAGTTTAATAACAAAACAAATGGTGTTACCCCAAGACGTTGGCTTGCACATTGTAATCCCGTTTTAAGTAAATTAATCAGCGAAAAAATTGGTCATGACTGGGTTAAAAACTTTTCAACAATTAGCGATCTACGTCGTTTTTACGACGACAAAGCATTTCATGAGCAATGGCAAAATGCTAAACGCGAAAACAAACAGCGTTTAGTTGATTTAGTTAAGGCGCGCTGCGATGTTGATTTTGACGTATCGATGATGTTTGACGTACAAGTAAAACGTATTCACGAATACAAACGTCAGCTATTAAACATACTTCATGTGATTCATTTATATGACCGTATTCGCCGTGGTGATACCCAAGGGCTTGTTCCTCGCTGTGTTTTATTAGGTGGTAAAGCAGCACCGGGTTATTACATGGCTAAAAAAATTATTAAGCTTATTAATAACGTGGCAGAAGTTATAAATAAAGATCCGTTAGCAGCCCCGTATTTACGCGTCGCCTTTTTACCTAATTACAACGTAACCGCTATGGAAGTGATTTGTCCTGCAACCGATTTGTCAGAGCAAGTATCTACCGCAGGCAAAGAAGCGTCTGGTACTGGCAACATGAAGTTTATGATGAATGGTGCATTGACGATCGGCACGCTGGATGGTGCAAACATTGAAATTAGAGACGCCGTTGGTGCAGACAACTTCTTTTTGTTTGGGGCACAAGCGCATCAAATTGATGATATTAAGTCACGTTACAATCCTGAGCATTTAATCGCGCAAAATAGCGATTTAAATAATGTAATGCAACTACTCGAAAGCGGCCATTTTAACTTGTTTGAACCATGCTTATTTGACGATATTACAAATGCAATTAAGAGCCCGCACGATCCATGGCTTGTTGCGCACGATTTTGAAAGTTATGTAGCAGCTCAAAAAGAAGTTGATAAAGCTTACGCAGATCAAACCTACTGGACACAAATGAGTATTTTAAATACGGCAGNCAGCCAGTGGAATGTTTTCAAGTGATAGAACCATAAGCCAATACAGTGAAGACATTTGGCATTTAGAACCCCTCAATATTAGTGAAACAGACTTAACGACAACTAAAAGCCATGCCACTAACAGCCTAGACTAAATGGAGAGAGTATTATGCCCAATTATGCAAATCGCTACATAAGTAGCCTAACCAGAGAAACTTACGCGTTAATACTGGCAGGGGGTCGCGGTTCTCGCCTGCATGAGCTAACCGATTGGCGAGCAAAGCCAGCAGTTTACTTTGGTGGTAAACATCGAATTATTGATTTTCCACTATCAAACTGCATTAACTCGGGTGTGAGACGCGTTGGTATTGCCACACAATATAAATCGCATTCATTAATTCGCCATGTAAACCGCGCGTGGGGCCACTTTAAAAAAGAGCTGGGTGAGTCGGTTGAAATACTACCTGCATCTCAGCGCCAAGGTGATGATTGGTACTGTGGAACCGCAGATGCTGTTTTTCAAAACATAGATATTATTCGTCACGAATTGCCTAAATATGTGATGATTTTGTCTGGAGATCATGTGTACCGCATGGACTATGGCGCTTTATTGGCAGAGCATGTCCAAAAAGGAGCCGATATGACCGTATGTTGTATTGAAG